>NZ_JBFBEK010000016.1:0-8652 GCF_040683715.1 Streptomyces sp. NPDC093260 | reverse complement strand
GGCCTCGACATCCATCTCCAGTTCCAGCATCTCGGCCGGGTAACCGGTCTTCTGCGCCACCACGTCCAGCAGCGCGGCGGACACCGACGCCGCGTCGGGCCCCGCGGCGACGGCGGGGGCCGGGGCCGGAGCGACCGGCGCGGGTGCGGGAGCCGGGGCGGGCGCCGCGGCGGGGGCGGCGGCGGGGGCGGCGTAGGCCTCGGGGGTGGGCGTCGGGGCCGGGAGCGCGGCGACCGGGGGCGCGGCGGGGACGGCCAGGGGCACCTGGGCCGGGGCCGGGACGGCGACCGGGGCGGGCGCGGCGTACGCCTCGGGGGCGGAGGCCGCGATCGACGCGGGCGCGGCCTGGCCGGCCGGGGCGGCGCCGACCTCGAGTCCGGCGAGCTCGCGCAGGATCTCGTTGGCCCGCAGATGGGTGCGGCCGATGGCCAGGCTGTGCTCCTTGACGGTGGTGACACCGGAGATCACCTGGTCGAGGCGGCCCTGGTCATAGGCGCGTTCGAGCAGCCCGGCGAGGCGCTGGGCGCTGTCCAGTTGTCCGTTGAGGTACTCGTCGTGCAGCGCCAAGTGGTCGGCGACCACGTCGGCCAGGCGGTCCTTGTCCACGGATGCTGTCTCCTGGGGGGTGAGGGAGGAAGCGGGAGCCGGGGCCGGCGCGGGTGCGGCCGGCGACGGCGCGAGGGCCACGGCGGCCGACCGGGACGCTGCGGCCGGCCGCGGGGCCGACGGCTGCGGTACCGGCGGCCGCGCGGCCGCGGCGGGCCGGGGCGCGGCGGCGGGCGCCGGAACGGCGGCCGGTGCGGGCGGTGCGGGCGGTGCGGCGGGCGCGGACGGCGGAACGGGCGCGGACAGCACGGGCGTCGGCGCGGCGGACGGGAGGGCGACCCGGTAGCCCGACTCGATGGCCTCGCGGTAGGCGGCCTTGCGCTGCGGCGAGACGTAGTTGATGCCGTTGAGCATGATGCTCATGCCCTTGACCGGCTCACGCTCCACCGGGGCGGCCACGTACCGGTCCGCGGTCTGCAACGGCAGTCCCAGTACGGCGAGCCGGGCCACGGCCTGCTTGAGCGCCACGTCCGCGTCCTTGCCGGGACCGGCGTCCACGGCCAGTACGGTGTGCGGGCGCTCGCCGAGGATGCGCCGCACCAGCGTGGTGAGCACGCTCTTGGGCCCGAACTCGACGAAGGTGCGGAACCCGGCCGCGTACATCTCCTCGACGCGGGCGGCGAAGTCCACCGGGTGGATGAGCTGTTCGGCCAGGACGCGTCGGTTGGCGGCCACGTCCGCGCCGTAGGAGGCGCCGCGGGTGTTGGCGTAGACGGCACCGCGCGGCTCGGTCACCTGCGCGGCCTCGACGTGGGCGCGGAAGGCCTCCACGGCGTGGCCGACGTAGGGGGTGTGGAAGGCCGCGGAGACCGGCAGCCGGGACGCCTTGATCCCGGCCTCCCGCGCGGCGGCCACCAGCCTCTCCACAGCCTCGGTGGCGCCGCCCACGACGATCTGGTCGGGCGCGTTGCGGTTGCAGACGTGCAGGTCGGGGATACCGGCCAGCAGTTCCGTCACCCGTTCCTCGGGCGCGCTGACGGCGGCCATCGCGCCGGCGTCGAAGCCGGGCTCGGCGGGCGGGGCCATCGCGGCGCCCCGGGCCCGGGCGAGGGCGAAGTACGTGTCGTCGTCCAGTGCCCCGGCCGCCCACAGCGCGGTCAGTTCACCGAAGCTGTGCCCGAGGTGGCCCTCGGGCGCGAAGCCGAGTTCGCTGAGGTAGCGGAACTGGCCGGCGGCGAGGGCGCCGATGGCGGGCTGCGCGTACTCGGTGGCGCGCAGCGCGGTCTCCTGCGCCGTGCGCGTGGCGTCGTCGAAGGCGGGCGGCGGGAACGCTATCCGGGACAGCGGCTCGGCGTTCTCGAAGTGCCGGTTGGCGCGGTCGAAGGCGGCGCGCAGCGGCGGCACCGCCAGCACGGCCGTCATGCCCGGGTTGACGTACTGGCTGCCCTGTCCGGCGAAGAGCGCGCCGACCTTGCCTCGTTCGGCGGCGTCGGCGGCGCGACGGCGGAAGAAGACGCCCTTGGGGTGCGTCCAGGACTCGGCGTCCGGGCGGGACCGCAGTTCGCGCAGGGCCAGCTCGCGCAGCGCCGCGGCCTCCTCGGCCCCACGGGCGGCGAAGGCGATCCGGGCGTGGCCGTCGGGGACGGGGCCGGTCTGTGCGGGCGCGTCCCCGTCGAGGGCGGCGGTGAGCGCCGCGGTGTCCGGGGCGTGCCACAGGTGCACCTGGGCGACCGGGAACATCACCTGGAGGTCGTCGCCGTCGCCGTGCTCCTCCAGCACCAGGTGGAAGTTGGTGCCGCCGAAGCCGAAGGAGGAGACCGCCGCCCGGCGCTTGGGGCGCTTCGGGTCGCGGACCCAGGGCCTGAGCGCGCTGTTGACGTAGAACGGCCCGTTGGCGAAGTCGACGGCCGAGTTGGGCTGGTCCACGTTGATGGTGGGCGGCAGCACCTTGTGGTGCAGGGCGAGCGACAGCTTGATCATGCCGGCCGCGCCGGCCGCCGCCTTGGTGTGCCCGATCTGCGACTTGACGCTGCCGACGGCCGCGTACTGCCGCTCCTCCGTGGCCGCGGAGACGACGGCGGCCAGCGAGCTGAGCTCGGTGGCGTCGCCGACGGCGGTGCCGGTGCCGTGCGCCTCGAACAGCTCGACGCTGGCCGGGGAGCAGTCAGCGTCGTGGTAGGCGCGCTCCAGGGCGAGGACCTGGCCCTCCTTGCGGGGGGCGTAGATCGACTTGAAGCGGCCGTCGCTGGCGGCGCCGATGCCGCGCAGCACGGCGTAGACCTGGTTGCCGTCGCGCTCGGCGTCGCTGAGCCGGCGCAGGGCCAGCATGCCGATGCCCTCGCCGATCAGCGTGCCGTCGGCGTCTTGGTCGAAGGGCCGGATGCGACCGGACTTGGACAGCGCGGGGGTCTTGCTGAAGCAGAGGTACATGAAGATGGTGTTCTCGGCGTCGCAGCCGCCCACCAGCATGGTGTCCGCGCGGCGCTCCAGCAGCTCGCTGACGGCCGCCTTGACGGCGCCGAGCGAGCTGGCGCAGGCGGCGTCGACGGTCATGTTGATGCCGCCGAGGTCCAGCCGGTTGGCGATGCGGCCGGCGACCACGTTGCCGAGCATGCCCGGGAAGGAGTTCTCCTCCCAGGGGGCGTAGGCGAGGCGGAACTTGGCGGCGATCTCCTCGGCGTCCCGGTCCGACAGACCGCAGCTGCGGACGACCTCCTTCAGGACGGGGGTCTGCAGGCGCGCGGTGAGCGGCTGGGTGAGCTGGTTGGCGCCGGTGATGCCGAGGACGACGCCGGTGCGCGAGGCGTCGTACCAGGGCTGGTCGGCTCCGGCGTCCTTGAGCAGGTCGCGGGCGACGACGAGGCTGAGCAGCTGGAGGACGTCGGTGACCTCCAGGGTGTTCGGCGGCAGGCCGAACTCCAGGGGGTTGAAGGGCGTGTCCGGGATGAAACCGCCGCGCTTGGCGTAGGTCTTGTCCGGCACCGCCGGGTCGGGGTCGTAGAACTCGTCGACGTCCCAGTGGGTGGCGGGCACGTCTTCGATGCAGTCGGCCGCCGCGGCGACGTTGGCCCAGAACTCCCTCAGGTCGCGGGATTTGGGGTAGAGGGCGGACAAGCCGACGATCGCGATCGGGTCGCGGGCGAGCCGGCGGTCGAGGTCGGAATCCTGCGAAACGTTCACAGCGAGGCTCTCTCGAGGGTCGGGGCAGGGCGGCATGGCCCGGCCTCGTGGGAAGAGGGTGCGCCTACTGGCGAAGTTCTGCTGGGTCTCGATGCCCGTGGTACCTGGGTGTGCCGGTATCCGCGGTCAGGCAGCATCGAGCAGCGACGCGACGACGGAAGCGGCGTCAGCGCGGGTGAGCATGGTGTAGTGGTCTCCCGGACAGGTGTGCACCTCGAGGCCGTGGGGAGCGAGCGGCTCCCAGCCGAGCGTGCGGTCCTCGGGGATGAGGCTCCGCTCGGCCTTGACCAGCACCACGGGAACCGGCGCGGGCAGCGGGCGGTGGGGGTTGGTCAGCCGGTTGTTGCGCAGCAGGCCGTCGACATACGTGTCGTACAGCTTGCGCAGTCCCGGCAGCGGGGTGGAGGGCAGCAGCACCTCGGCGGCGACGGCCGCCTCCAGCACCAGCTTGAGACCGTCGTCCACACCCAGGCCGGCCAGCCGTTCCGCGCCGAGGTGCAGCGGGCGGCCGCGCTTGGCGCCGAGGTACATGGTGAACCAGCCCAGCAGCAGGGACGGTTCCAGCGCGTCGTCGTCGTGCTTGTAGTCGTCGACGGGCGCGATGCTGTCCAGCAGCACCAGCCGTGCGGGACGGCCGTGCCGCACCGGCAGAGTGGCCATGGCGTGTGCCACCACACCGCCGAAGGACCAGCCCGCCAGCACGTAGTCGCCCTCGATGTGGGCGACCTGAACGGCCGTCAGCAGCCGGGAGGCCAGCGCGTCGATGGTGGTGGCGGCGTGGCCGCCGGTGAGCGCTGCCTGCCAGTACTCCGGCAGTCCGCCCAGGTCGAGCACGGTCAGCCCCACACCCGCGGGCAGCGCCTCCGCCAGACCGCGGTGGACGGACGCGTCGAGCGCGCCCGGGTGCACCAGGTAGACGGTGTGACGGCCCGGGGCCGCAGTGCGGTGGCGGTGGACGACGGGCTGTTCGGCGCTACGCGGTCGCCGCACGGCGGTCGCTCTCCTCGGCTATGTGAGCGGCCAGGTCCTTGATGGTGGGGTGGTACCACAACGTCGTCGTGCTCAGCTCGAACCCCAGCCAGTTCTCGATCTCGCCGGCGAGGATCAGGGCTTCCGTCGAGTCGAGGTCCATCTCGTCGAAGTACATCTCGGGAGCGACCTCGGCCTGCTCCGTGCCGAGGCGGTGGGCGATCTTCTCGATCAACCACTCCTGCGCCTCGAGTGCGCTCACTGCGGGCATGGTGATTCCTTTCCTGGAAATAGGGTAGGGACCCGACAGAATGCGGTGAGCACGCACGCACACGCCTGTGACAACGCCACAGAACGTGGAACGCCGCACGCAGCCACACCTGGGAACGACGGAAACCCGACTTCGGAGGAGACGGCGATCCCATCATCATGAGAACTCGCCGGAACTACAAATTCCAGTCCTCCTTGCTCGACAGTCAGACTGGATCCGTTTCGCTCGCCGGCGGTGGTGGGGCACCTCCGCGACCGGTTCCTCCGAGTCAGCGCTTGAATCCTAGAGCCTCGCTCACGGAAGAGTAAAGGGACACGCCGTTAACAGCGAGTATCCAATTTTTTCCTCGGAATGAACGCCGCCTTAGCTGACCCTCCGGTCAGCCCGATCGGGCACGCGGCTTTCCCCCATGTAATCAGGTCCATGACAATTTTGCGCTGCAATTAGCCCTCTCCGGGGGCACGCAATGAATGCGCAACCGCTTTCCGCGGACAGGTCGGCCCTATTCCGGAACCCGGAAATCAACCGCTGTTCGGAAAAGCGAATCGACCGCTGCCGGCCCCAGGGCCTCTCGTCCCGAGCAAGCCGGGCTCGTGGGTCCTGGCACCGCTCCCCCAGGCACTGCGGGCAGGGGGACCCTCACGCCGATCGCCGTCGGCTGCGCCACGGCTCCGGCGACGACCTCCTCCGCCCCGCGATGCTCCCCCACTGCCCGAACGGCACGGAAGACGCCCCCGTCACCAGCCCCCGCTCAGCGATGCGACCTGATCCGGACGCGAGACCCTAGGCGCCCCGCCGGCCCTGCCCGACGAAGACGCCGTGGAACCCGAACGGGACGGCGTGCGGGACCTCCGCCCGGGCCAGTTCCCGGAAGGTGCGCGCGTCGAGCGCCAGGAGGTACGACGACGCGGTGTCCGCCCGCAGGACGACCGAGAGCACGACCCCGTCGTCCTCCGCCCCGCCCCCGTCCCCGCCGGGAGGCGAACCGCCCTGAGGGGGAGGCGAACCGCCCTGACCCGCGGGCGCGGCGACGAAGACCGGCTCCCCCGGGTAACAGCCCTCTTCCCGCCACACGAGCGCGCTGCCGTCCTCGACGTCCAGCTTGACCAGCTGGTCGAGGAAGTCGTCGGTGCGGCGGCCGTGCGACCCGACGCCGTAGGCGTAGCGGTAGCGCCGGCCGTTGCGCCGCCGGTAGGCGATGCGCGGTAGCTCCAGGGACGTCTCCGACAGCGCCCGGGCCGTGACGGTGCCGGCCCGCACGTCCAGGGTGAACCGGGTGGGCGTGGCCTGCGGGACGGCGCCGCCGCCGCGGAGCGAGTCGAGGTAGAGGGCTTGGATGATCGAGGCGTCTTCATAGGCACAGAGATCGACGAAGAGCCGGTCGCCGTCCTCCCACGCGTTGATGTGGTGGAAGGCGAAGCAGGCGGGGCCGCTCAGCACCGAGCGCACCTGCCCGCTGAGCCGGTCCATGACGACGAACCGGGTTCCGCGGTCCGGCTTCCAGCGGTAGTTCTCGATGAACGGGCGGCCGCTCAGCAGCAGCCTGAAAGGGTTCACCACCAGGGGGAATTCGACCAGCACCACATGCCGGGTGGTGATGGCGAAGCTGTGCATGTAGGCGGGTTCTTCGACCCGGTGCCGTCCCATGAGTTCACGGTGCGGCTCGCTGGCGGGCCGCTGGCGATATACACGGTATTCGCTGCGCCGTGAGAAGTGCGTCACATAATTGACGAGGTCCCCGGTGACCGGATCCTGATGGGGATGCGCCGTCGTCACGTGACCGCCGATCCGGTCGTCGTAGTCGACCACTCCGACCGTGGCGAGGGTGCCGGGATCGAACTCCACCGGCAGTGGTGTTTCAGTGAGCGCGACGAGCCGGTCCCCGAATCCGGTGATGTTCACATTCGGATTGACGGGCCGGGTGCGCTGGAAAGGCGTGAGGAAGCGCGCGAAAAGGCTTCGGCAGGGGTCGGTCGCGAATTCCTGGTACCGTATTCGGCCCTCTCGGAGCACGGCCCGGCTGCTGGGCGTGTCCACATATCGGTTGGCGTAATGGACCCGCCCGCCGTCGACGGCGAACCTGTGGATCATCGCCTGGCCGTCGAACCAGTGGCTGAATCCCTTGGCGCCGGCCTCGAACTTCGCCGGCCCGTTGCGTAACAGCACGCCGCTCAACCACTCGGGCAGGCGCCCGCTGACTGGCAGTTCGGCCACTCGGATCTCGTCGTCCAGGCTCCGGAAGCCCGGGCCGAACCGCGCCATGACACTCTCCCCCGTCAGCCCGTGCTCATCCGGGCCCCGACCCATGTGACACAGTGGTCCACCGACCACAGTGGACTATTGACGGTCAGAATCATGCACCGTCCACTATGGAGTGTCAAGGGAGAGCATCTTCATGGACAATCTCAACGCGACAGCAGCCACGCTGCTCGGTTTCCTCCACACCGGGGAGGCCAGCGGGTATGAACTTCTCGCCATCGCCGAGGAGGTCGTCGGCGCCTTCTGGACGGTCACACGCAGCCAGGTGTACCGCGAGCTGGCCGCCCTGGCCACGCGCGGACTGGTCAGAGCGGGAGACGCCGGACCGCGGTCCCGGGTCCGCTACCACATCACCGAATCCGGGCGCGAAGCGTTCGCCCAGTGGATCGGCACACCGCCGGGTCCGGAACAGATCCGCTACCCTCTGCTGCTGACCATCGCCTTCGGCGGTCACCTCGACCGCGCGTGCCTGCTGTACCACGTCGACCAGCACCGGACGGTGCACCAGCAGCGCCTGAAGACCTATCAGGCGCGGCTGGAGAGTGCGGGGATCGACGCCTACGAACGCGCCACCCTGGCCTTCGGCATCCGTTACGAGGACGCGGTGCTCGCCTGGATGGACGATCTTCCGGCCATTCTCGGCCCGGCCGACGAGCCACCCTCCGAGGAACGGGACCCGGCGACCCGGGAGGGGAGCGAGTGATGACGAGCGGGTGACAGAGAACAGATGACGCGGCCGCGGCGGGTGGCGGCCCGTACCTGAGGGCTGAACACCACCCGCCACCGGCGCATCCTGCCGGCCGCCTCCGCGCCGCCCCGTCGACTGGCGTTGCCCGGGCCGGAGTTCGGTGGCATCGGGGTGCCGCGCTCGGCGGAGGCGTTCATCCGCCCCCCCGGTGCTCACGCGCCGATGTCGTCCGTCCCCGCCGCCTCCCGCAGTGCGTCCGCCCGGTCGGTGCGCTCCCAGGTGAAGTCGGGCAGCTCGCGGCCGAAGTGGCCGTACGCGGCGGTCTGGGCGTAGATCGGGCGGAGCAGGTCGAGGTCGCGGATGATGGCGGCCGGACGGAGGTCGAAGACCTCGTCGATCGCCTTCTCGATCTTCTCCGGCTCCACCTTGTGGGTGCCGAAGGTCTCCACGAACAGGCCCACCGGCTCGGCCTTGCCGATCGCGTACGCCACCTGCACCTCGCAGCGCGCCGCGAGACCGGCCGCCACCACGTTCTTGGCGACCCAGCGCATCGCGTACGCCGCCGAGCGGTCCACCTTGGACGGGTCCTTGCCCGAGAACGCGCCACCGCCGTGGCGTGCCATGCCGCCGTAGGTGTCGATGATGATCTTCCGGCCGGTCAGCCCCGCGTCGCCCATCGGGCCGCCGACCTCGAAACGGCCGGTCGGGTTGACCAGCAGCCGGTAGCCCTCGGTGTCCA
>NZ_JBFBEK010000015.1:0-197370 GCF_040683715.1 Streptomyces sp. NPDC093260 | reverse complement strand
GCTACCCGCTACGACAAGACCGCCGAGTCCTACCAGGCAGCCGTCACCCTCGCATCGCTCCTGATGTGGGCGTGACATTTGAAGACAACTCCTAGGCCGGACGCGACCGGCGGGTCGTCGTCTTCTTCGCCGTCTTCCTGGACGGCTGCTTCAGGGCTGGGCGACGCGTTCGCCCACTACGGGCGGATCTTCAAGACCCTGCACCTGCTCCAGTTCGCCACCGCCGCCCGGAAGATCTTCTTCGGGCAGCGCGGCGAACTGCGCCAGCATTGCCGCGAGGGCATGGAGGACCAGCTCGGCACTCTCGGCCTGGCGCTCAACGCCGCGGTGCTGTTCAACAGCCTCTGCATCGACGCCGCCGTCAAGCAACTGGCCGCCGACGGCTTCCCGGTCACCGACGAGCTGCTCACCCCTCTCTCCCCCCTCCGGTACGACCACAGCAACTTCCCGGGCCGCTACGCCTTCACCCGGCCGCCGGCGCCGGGCCTGCGGCAGCTACGCGACCCGCACAGCGACGACGAGGCGAACGACGGCGAGGACGGATAGCCGCGGCCCGTACCGGCGAACAGCGATCCGCCCGGAGCCACACCTACGCCTGCGGGCCGGACCGTTGTGTGCGAGTCAGGCTCAGCAGGATGCCCAGGTGCGGCCGGCCTTGAGTCAACCCCGATGGGCAGGCACGAGGCGGAGCGGGGCGCCCGCGGAACGGGATCCGGAAGTTCGACGTCCGAGCCAACGCACACCGACCGGCTACGGTCCGTCCGACAAACCCCACGGCGAACAACTCGTCATGACCCGTCCCGGCGGCGCCGGACGCCGAACCCAGCGTCGCCAGGGTCAGCCAGTGGCCAGCTCGCATGACACACACCCACCACAAACAGAAGAACAGCTCTGCTAGCGCCTCCCGTAAGCAGAACACCGATTCTTTTTGTGGGAGGTGTTGTTGTGCCTCGGCTCACCGACGCACGCAAGGAACTCCGGCGTACTCAGATCGCCGAGGCCGCCGTCCGCTGCTTCAGCCGCAACGGCCTGGAGCGGACCTCGATCGCCGACATCACCGCCGAGTCCGGCCTCTCGGCCGGCTCGATCTATGCGCACTACCGCAACAAGGCCGACCTGGTCCAGGCCGCCGCCCGCGAGATGCTCGCCAAGCGCGGCGGCACCATCGGCGAGTACGCCGCGGCGGACGTCCCGCCCGACCCCGACGAACTGCTCTCCCGCCTGATCGCCGCGATCGACCCGGCCGAAGCCCGGGTCGGCATACAGACCTGGGGTGAGGCGACCACCGACCCAGCCATCCGCGACATCGTCGTCGACGCGACCGACCGGATGCGCGCGATGCTGCACGACTGCGTCACGGCCTGGCTCGTCAAGGTCGAGCACCATGAACCGCCCCGAGCCCGTGAGCGCGCCACGCCGATCGCCCACAGGATCATGGCCCTCTACCAGGCCGAACTGCTGTACACCGCCTTGCGAACACCGACCGAGGCGACACCGTCGTGATCACCGCGGCCGCTTCGTTCGCCGGCCGGACCGTTTTCCGGATCGGCTACGGCGCATTGCAGCTCGAGCGGCTGCACGCCCGCCGCGGCGACGCCGTCGCGCTGCTGCGCCGCGCGGTCGAGCTGGGCGTCGACCACGTGGACACCGCCGAGTTCTACGGCTTCGGTTTCGCCAACGACGTGATCCGCGAGGCACTTCGCCCCGAGGACGACGTCCTGGTCGTCACGAAGGTGGGGGCTGACCCCAACCCCGGCGGGCACCTGCCGCTGCGTCTGGCACAGCGGCCCGAGCAGCTGCGCGCCAGCGTCGAGGACAACCTGCGCAGCCTCGGCGTCGACCGGCTCGCGGTCGTCAACCTCCGCCGCCTGGACACCGGCCCCGGGCTGCGTCCCCAGGGGGACCAGGTCGTCGACCTCGACGACCAGCTCGCCGTGATGACCGCACTGCGCGACGAGGGCAAGATCGGCGCGATCGGCCTGAGCAGCGTCACCCTCGGCGGTCTGCGCCGCGCCCTGCCCGCCGGCGTCGTCTGCCTGCAGAACGCCTACAGCCTGGTCTCCCGCGACGACGAGGACATGCTGCAGCTGTGCGCGGCCGAGGGCATCGCCTGGGTGCCGTTCTTCCCGCTCGGCGGGGCCTTCCCGGGCCTGCCCAAAGCGACCGACGAGCCGGCGGTACACGCCGTGGCCGAGTCCCTGGGCGCCACGCCCTCCCAGGTCGGCCTCGCCTGGCTGTTGCACCACGCCCCGAGAGTCAGTGAGCTGCCACGTCGCCCTGCGGGTCTGGCGTACCCTCCGCACCGCCGAGCAGATCTCCGACAACCTGTTCTCCCGGCTGCGCGGCGACAAGCGGGACCTGCGCGGCTACTGGCCGTTCGACCGCGACTCCACCGAGCCCGGCACCACCTCGGTACGGGACGAGCGCTTGCGCGGCGACAGCCTGGCCTTCTCGGCCAAGCGGCCGCGGATCTTGCTCTCCACCGCCCCGATCTCCACCGACACCGCCGAGGTCCGCTCGGCGCTCGCCGACGTCCGCACCCCCTTCCGCGACACCATCGGCGGCGGGCCCGGCGCGAGCGAGTACGCCGACCTCCCGTACGACGCCAAGGGCGAGGCGCTCGGCGTGCTCAAGCGCTGCTACGGATTCGTCCGCGACGGCCGCTGGCACCTGGTCACCGGCTACAAGGTCGCCGATCTGACCACCGAGTGGGTCGGCCAGGCCCAAGCTGCTCAACCCGGCCGTCGGCCGCCGCTACGTGCCCGCCAACACCGGCATGGCGCTGGTGCAGTCCCAGACCGCCGACGTCTTCGCGCTGCGCCTGGCCCACACCGGCACCCTGATCGCCTACCGGATGCTGCCCGACCCGGACATCCCGCTGGACTGGAACATCATCCACTTCCCGATCAACCCCCGCTACACCAAGCAGGGCACCCTGGACGGTGCGGTCGGCTTCGACGACCGCGGCAAGGTCACCGACCCCGACTACCCCACCGCCACCGCCTACCGTGAGTACAGCTACTTCAAACCCCGCGACGCCTACGCACTCAAGCGCCGCATCACCCGCGACCAACAGCGGTTGCAGGCCTACTACCGGTCGATCTCCACCGAGTCCAGCCAGCGCGGCAACGACCCGGCCGAGACCCAGGCCCGCACCGTGCTGCGCTCCATGGGCATGGATGTCGCCCCCCGGGACGACAGTCGCTCCGACGGTACGAACGCGACCGCCGACGGCTTCTCGCACCGCGACCTCGTCAACACCTACGTCTGGACGGCCCAGGGCGGCTCCTTCGCCGAGACCACCGAGGCGACCGACGCCGTCAGCGAGACCACCGCCGGCTCGTACAGTTTCAACAACATGGTCGGCGGCTGGCCAGCTCCGCTTCCCTGCGGCCCCGCATGACGGCCGCGGCGATTCCCACGCCGGTCACCCCGCCCCTGA
Source organism: Streptomyces sp. NPDC093260 (assembly GCF_040683715.1). NCBI lineage: Bacteria > Bacillati > Actinomycetota > Actinomycetes > Kitasatosporales > Streptomycetaceae > Streptomyces > Streptomyces sp. NPDC093260. The sequence goes on along the minus strand of NZ_JBFBEK010000015.1, from coordinate 193,928 downwards.
GACCATCGCGGTGAATTCCCGCCGCTCCTCGAACAGGCCGTCGTGCAGCCCGAGTACGACGCAGAAGGCGAGCGCCGCTCCGCCGAAGAGCGCGGTCCGGCGCCACCCTCCGACGAGACCGGCGAAGGCGGGCCCCAGCGACACCAGCGGCAGGAAACCGATCCCGGGCCCCACCACGACGTCCGCGACAGCCACGACCAGCATCACGGCGGCCGGCATCCACGCCAGCACGCGTGGCACGGATGGCGCCCTGAGGTCGGTCATGCGGTGGCTCCAGCGATCGACGTTCGGCTCAGGGCGGCGCTACAGAACAAGCACCCCCCTGATATTTAGACTATGCAAAAGTTGCACAGGGCCGACCATCTGCCTCCCGTCCTTTACCGAATCGAGGCCGGATGTCGACGTTCCTGTGTCATGGCGTGGGCCGTCGGCTGGGGTCGTGCCCGGCCATGCAATGCGCGGAGCGACGGGGCACGGGGGCCCGTCCGGTCTGCCTCCGAGCCGCCGCTCGTGGCGGTCAGCGCCAGTCGGCCCAGCCCAGAGGCACCGTCTCTTCCCCGGTCCCGGGCTGGGCTCGAGGCTCTCCACCGGCGCGGTTGAAGGCGGCCAGCGCTTCGATGAGAGCCAGCCGCTGTGTCGGACTCAGGCGCTCCACGATGCGGGCGATCTCACCTCGGCGCCGGGCCGTGACGTCCTCCACGGTGCGCTGCCCTTCCTCGGTGAGCCGCAGCAGCGTCTCACGTCGGTTGCCCGGCTTGGACTGCCGGTCGGCCAAGCCGGCGGCGATCAACCGGTCCACCATGCGCATCGCGGTCGAGGGCGCCACCTGGAGCAGTTCGGCCAGCGTGACCAGCTTGGTGGCGCCGCGAGTGAACAGCACCACCAACATCCGGAACTGCGGCAGGGTCACCTTGTCCTCCACCTCAGCCAGAGATCGGGCGGAGACCGCCACCAACAGCCTGGAGGCCGTCAGCACCTCCCGGGTGACCACGTCGACGTCATCCATCGCCCCCGCCGGGACTTCGCGCTCTGCCATGCCTCCTTTTTACCGTGCTGCGACGACCGCCCGTTCACGAGATCCCCAGCGGGGCAGGAGGGCCCGCAACCGTCCTCTCCACACAGTCGCCGGTCAGGCCCAAGCCGCTCGTGACGGGCTGCGGGCAGGTTCCGGCCGGCTCGTGTGGACGGCGCGCAGCGCGCTCTGGTGGCTGAGCCAGCCGACCGGCTTGCCGTTCGCTTCGTCCAGGACCGGCAGGCCGGTGCCGGCCGCCGACAGCAGGGCGTGCAGGGCCTGAGCGAGTGGCTGGTCCGCGGTCACGGTCGCGGGTGGCTCGGCGAGTTGGCCGACGCGCTCCGGTGCGGCCTGCGGCTGCTCCGCGAGGGCCTCGGCCAGCGCCTGCGCGGTGACGACGCCGACGTACTCCCCCGCGTCGTCGACGACCGGCAGGGCCCCGTGACCGGACAGGCTCAGCAGGTCGGTCGCGTCTGCCAGCGAGGTGGCGGCGGCCAGCGCCGAGGGCAGCGGCTCCATGACGGCGCCCACGGGCTGCCCCCCGATCGGGGCACCGGTGGCCGGCCCGTCGAGATCGATGCCGCGGCGCCGGAGTTTGAGGGTGTAGATCGTGTCGCGGGTCAGCAACCGGCCGGTCGCTGTGGCGAGCACGATCGCCAGCATCAGCGGCAGGATGATCGAGTACTCGCCGGTCAGCTCGAAGAGGATCACCACCGCGGTGATCGGGGCACGGGCCGCACCGGCGAACACCGCGCCCATGGCGACCAGTGCGTAGGCACCCACGGCTCCCGCAGATGCAGGCAGGAGGTGGCCGACGCCGATGCCGTAGGCGGAGCCGAGCATCGCGCCGATGAAGAGGCTGGGTGCGAACACACCGCCCGAGCCTCCGATACCGATGGTCAGGCTGGTCGCGAGCATCTTGCCCAGCATCAGCAGGAGCAGGAAGCCCAGGGCGTAACCGCCCTCGGTCGCCTTCTGCAGGACCGGGTAGCCGACGCCGTACATCTGCGGCAGGACGAGCAGCACCAGGCCGAGCAGCAGCCCTCCGGCCGCGGGGCGCAGCCACTCGGGTCCTCGCCAGGCCCAGTCGCAGGCGTCCTCGATCAGGTACAGGACCCTGGAGAAGCCGACGCCGACCACGGCCGCGATGACACCGAGCAGGGCGAACAGGCCGTACTGCGCGAGGTGGTCGACGTGGAAGTCCGGCAAGGTGAGGAAGGCGGTGTCGCCGAAGGCGGCGCGGCCGATCACGCTCGCCGTGACGCTGGCCAGGACCGTCGCGCCGAACGCCTCTGCGCTGAAGGTGCCGAGGATCAGCTCCATGGCGAAGAAGACACCGGCCAGCGGCGCGTTGAACGTGGCGGCGATCCCGCCAGCGGCGCCGCAGGCGACCAGCAGCCTCATCCGCTCCTCGGTCACCTTCGCCAGGTGGCCGAGCGTGGAACCGAGCGCCGAGCCGATCTGCACGATCGGGCCCTCCCGGCCGACCGAACCGCCCGAGCCGATGGTCAAGGCGGAGGCGAGCGTCTTGACGACGGCGACCTTGGGACTGATGCGCCCGCCGCGCTGGGCGACCGCCAGCATCACCTCGGGCACTCCGTGCCCTCTGGCCTCCTTGGCGAACCGCTGCACCAGCGGGCCGTAGAGCAGTCCCCCGGCCACCGGGGCGAGGATCACGAAGCAGGGGCCGAGCCACGGCACATGCGCGTTGCCGGATCCAGGGTCCGCCGCGTAGTCGGCGTGCCCGGAGAACAGGTGGGTGAAAGTGGTGATGCACCAGCGGAAGACGATCGATCCCGCGCCGGCTCCGGCCCCGATCACCACGGCGAGCACCATCGGAGCCCACGACGCCGAACGTCGGCGCGCCAGGGCGGCGGACGGCTTGACACGCGATCCGGCCGGGCCCCGTGCCCGCTCATCGTCCCTGACGTCCTCGGTGGCAACCACTCGTTCCCCTTCCTTACATTTGCATTATGCAAAGCATGTCAAGAGTGCCACTCCGAACAGCAAACGGAAAGCCCATCCCGGGTGACGGAACGTTGTGTGCGGCATCACACACCGCCGCCGTCGATCGCCGCCCGCCGGCACGGCGCTCGTGGGCGGCGGTCCAGGCGGCAAGCTGACGGTGTCCGGCGTCGGTGAGTGTGACGACGGAGGCGCGGCGGTCGGCGGGGTCGACGTCGCGGAGCAAGGCCCGCCGCCGCGGCCAGGCGCGCGAGGACTTCGTCCTGGAGACCGTCTACTGGAACGCCGGCACCGCCCGCCTCCGGCCCCGTCTGCTGCACGGCCGCACCCGCGGCCCGGTGTTCGTCACCCACCGGCGCCCCGGCCCGGGAAAGGTCGTCAGTCCGCGACGTGTGCCCGGATACCGGTCTGGCCCGGCTTCCTACGAGCAGGCCCGCGCCCTGCTTGACGAGCACACCGCCGTACGTGGGCCGGGGACGGGCTGGGAGCTGCACGGGTACCGCCACGGGGCCCTGACCCACTTGGGCGAGCAGGGCGCCTCCCTGCTGATGCTGATGGCGAAGCCGCGACACAAGCAGCCGGAGAACGTCCGCCGTTACTTCAAGCCGTCCCCCGAGGCCATCTCAGAGCTGACCGGCCTGCTCGCGCCGGGCAACGCGCACCGGTGAGCAGCTTCCGGGGACGTTTCCTCGGTCGGCGGCACTCCGGTGGGCGTACTCAGGCGGGTGCCGTCACTTCCCGGGCGGGCTCGCGGGTGGCTGCCCGGCGGGGTTCGGGGCGCCAGGTGGCGACGAGGGCGGCGGCCAGGAGCAGTTCGGCGATGTCGCCGCCGTAATACATGATCTCGGCGCCTGCCTGGACCTGGGGGATGGGGGCGTGGATGTCGACCCAGAAGCCGCCGTACATGAGCTGGGCGATGATTGCGTGGGCCGCGATGGCGACGCCGAGACAGACCAGCCGGGCGCGCACGGTCGGCCGGGCCGGGGCGGGATCGGGGCCGGCGATGGCGTAGGCGAACAGGCACCCGGAGAGCAGGAAGTGTGCGTGTAGCAGCCAGTGGGCCACCGGATGGCTCGTGGTCGCGTTGTAGAGGGGGGTGAAGTAGAGGGCCGCGAGGCTGCCCGGGGACAGCGCCAGTGCGACCGCGGGATGGGCGAGCAGACGGGCGGGCGGGCTGTGCAGCACGGTGGTCAGCTGCCTGCCCCGGGCTGCGGACAGGGTCCGCAGCAGGAGGGTGACGGGGGCGGCCAGGACGAGCGCGAGGGGCGCGTACATGCCGATGAGCATGTGCTGGGCCATGTGGCCGCGGAAGTCCTCGTGCGCGAAGGGCGCCACGGGCGGCAGCAGGGCGGTGCCGAGGAGGGCGCTGCCGGTCAGGAAGCTGGTGGTGCGCCACCGGCTCCAGCCCAGGACCGGGTTGCGGCGGCGGGCCCGGCGAACGAGGAGCAGGTAGGCGCCGGCGGCGGCCAGTAGTACGAGTGCGGGCAGCAGCCACTCCAGGAGGCTGCTGCCCGCGTCGTGCCCGTGAGCGGGCATGTCGTGGTCCATCAGGCTCGCCGACCCTCACTCCGCCCAGCCGGGGCGCCCGGGTCGAAGGGCTGGCCGCTGCGCTGGAGCAGGTACCCGCCGATCAGGAGCAGGCCGCCCAGGACGAGGAAGCCCGCGTCCCACCACGCCTGGTAGGGGCCCCCGTGGACGTGGTGGATGCCCAGGATCTGGTGGTCCAGGAGCCCCTCGACCAGGTTGAACAGGCCCCATCCGGCCAGGATCCAGCCCCACAGGACCCGCGAGGTCCACACCGCCCGCCGGTTGTGCGTGACCCGGGAGTACAGGATGGCCAGGCCCGTCAGGACGGCGATCCAGCACACGGCGTGGAAGATGCCGTCCCACACGGTGTTCATCTCCAGCCCGGACACCGTCTTCGGGTTGTAGTACTTAACCCCGATGTGGTCGTGGTTGGTGCTGGTGAGCATGTGGTGCCACTGCAACAGCTGGTGGAGCAGGATGCCGTCGACGAAGCCGCCGAGCCCCACCCCGAGCACGATGCCCGGCAACTGGATACTCGCCGGCTGTGCCGTGCCGACGCGTGCCTCGCCGCTTGTGGTTGCCATCGTATCCGCTCCTGCTGATTGGGGTCTGCTGAAGATGCCTCAGCCGCAGGTTCCCCTTTCGGTCGACTCAGGCACATGCGTGGCCGCCATTCGGCCCAACCGAAGCAGCGTCCTGAGATGACGTCTCGTCCTCAGCGTCGGCGCGCAGGGGCCGCAGCCCGCCGGGCAGGTCAGGGAGCTGGAAGGATTAGCGGCCCAGCACATTGATGTGATGACGCACGAACGGCGACCCGCGGTGTATGCCGAGTTCCGGGTGCGGGGAGATCGGCCACATGGTGCGCGACCTGCGTTCTTCCACGCGGAGGAGTGGGACGACGTGGAGGATGGAGCTGAACAACGCGACTCGTCCCTAGAAACAGCCTGCTCCGGGGCGGCTGCGCTGCGGGGCCCTCTGCGGTGCGCAGCCGGTCCGAGCACCGCTGCCGCGCGGACATGTCGGGGCCTGGCCGCTCATCGTACCGACTGGTGGCCGGGCTTCGGTGTGTCCGCGCGTTGGAAGGTGCCGTAGAGAAGCCACAGGGCCGGATCAGAAGGGCGGTCCCGCAGGCCAGGAAGATCAGGCAGGCGGAGAGCACGGCCGGTTGGGAGGCTGCCTGGCCGGCCGTGAGGCTTCCGACCAGCATGGCCGGATACTGGGCGGCGCCCCCAGGACCACAGGATCGCGGCGACGGCCAGCGTGGCCGCCGCACGGGCCGCGAGGTAGTGGCGCGTGATCAGCAGTCCGAGCCCCGTCACGCCGCTGACCGCGCTGAGGACTAAGGGCAGCGCCCGGTGCGTGAGTCCGCGGAACAGGTCGGGAGCGTCGGCATGGAGTACTCGTCGCCGCGACCGACGCGCTGGCCCAGACGGCCGCGGACCTGCTCCTGGACGCGGACCTTCGCGAGGAGGCGTGGCCACTGCCGGGGCGCCACCCCCGACAGCCCGGACACGCCGGGGCGCTGCGGGTCTGGATCACGGGCCTGGGCGCGCCGTGGCGTGCAATGCCTGCCAGACCGGGGGAACCGCGCGAGGCACGGTCGGGGTCGATGCCTGTGCCGCGCGCGGCTCGCCCATGCGGGCCCCATGCGCGTGCCCAAGCCCTGCCCCGCCTAGGCAGTTTCGTGCCTCCAGTGTGACTGCCCGGCCTCGTCTTCGTTGGGTGGAGCAGGGCGTCATGCACCATCCCCTCCCCCGTGGATGCGCGCTCCAGGAGCCCGGACCCGCCTTCAGTCAATCCGGTCCGGGCCCCCGCCACGGCCCGGAAGGAAGCCGGGCCGCGTGGTGACCTGGAGCAGTCGCAGGGATGCCGACAGGCAACACCGGGCAGTCGTGTCAGGGTGCCCTCTGTTCGCTGTCTTCCCATGGCCGAAGACCATATGGCAGACACACAGTTCACCGACCCGGCGCCTGAGCCGGCCGGGCTGTCGGCCACCGCCACCCTGGCCGACGGCGGCGTCCGCGTCGTGACCCTCGCCGGGGAGATCGACCACCACACCGGCGACACCCTCCGCCACGCCCTCGACGCCACCGACGGCACCTCCCGCATCGTCGCCGACCTCGGGCAGGTCACCTTCATGGACTCCAGCGGCACCAACATCCTCCTCACCGCCCACCGCGATACCGCCTCGGCGGGAGGCTGGCTGCGCCTGGCCGCGCCCACCCCCACCGTGCTGCGCACCCTGCAACTCGTCGGCATCGACGAGTCATCGAATGCCACCCCACGCTCCCCGACGCACTCGACCACTGACCCCACCACCACCGCACCAGCCGGCAAGGCCGCCGGTCGTGGGACCAGCTCAGATCACGTCGCGATGGTGGCCAGCCCTGCGATGCCGATGACATAGATGGCCACGGCCGCGATGCTGTCGACGCCCATGCGGGCGTACCGGCGGCGCGGGCGGAAGATCAGCCCCGCCATGTAGACCACCGTCAGGGTGATGCCGAGGGCGGTGAGGTAGATGTCGGTGTCGTGTGCGGCCGGCAGGACCGGCTCGCCGGAGATGACGGTGGCCAGCAGGAACAGCACGGGCAGGAAGGCGTTGCCGCCGAAGATGTCGCTGACGGCGAGCTGGTAGTCCCCCAGCCTGGTGGAGGTCAGCCCCGTGCTGACCTCGGGCAGCGAAGTGGCCGCGGCCAGTACGGTCGCTCCGAACAGCACACCGCTCAGCCCCTGGCGTGCGAAGAACTCCTCACCGCTGCGCTCGATCACGACACCGGCCACCAGGGTGGCCAGCGCGGACACGCCGAACACCAGCCCCGCACGGGCGGTGCTCACACCCTTGTCACCGGCGGCCTTCTCCTTCTTGCCCTTGGAGTGGCCGCGCGGTTCGGGCTGGCCGTCCGGGGCGTCTCCCCCCTCCCGCCACGGCAGCCCCCGGCCAGCCCGGTTCAGCAGAATCAGCCCGACCACCCACAAGATCGCGATCGCCACGGATGCGGGGGCCAGCCGGGCGGCGTGCAGGTTCGGGGAGAGCTGGGTGCCCATCACCACCACGGCCAGGACGACCACCACCATGGCGCCCTCCAGGACCAGCTGCAGGCTGGCGGCCAGCCGGGTCAGCGGGGCGCGCGGGCGGACCCCGGCCGCGTCCAGGACCGCCAGCACGATGGTCTGGATGGCGATGCCGCCCAGGATGTTGCCGACCGCGACGTCGAGCTGTCCGGCCATCGCAGCACTCGCCGTGATCGCGATCTCGGGAAGGTTCGTCGCCATCGCCAGCAGGATCAGACCGCCCAGCGCGCTCCCCAGCCCGAGCCGTTCGGCGAGCACATCGGTGGAGTCGGACAGTTTGACGCCCGCGAACCAGATGACGGCCGCACTGGCCACGAACAACACCAGCAACACCGGCGAACCCGAAGATCCCATACCGCCGCAAGTACCCGCCCCGGTCAGGCAGAACCAGCGGGACCAGCCGGCACGTCAGTCTCCGCGGTGGCAGCGGGAGCGGTTGCCCTCGGACCAGGGCGCCGGGCGGGCCATGGCCTCTGGGCACGGCGTCCGTCGCCACGACCGCCCGGCAGGGGCGATCTGCCCAGCACAGGCAGGCCAGTCGTGAAGTCAGCCGCACTGAGCACGGGCCGAACAGGGTGGAGACGACGCCGACCGGCCCAAGGCACCGGCCGGGCGGTAGTTTCTTCGCCGATCCCTGAGAGCACGACCTCCACGGCTCCCGCTCGCCCCGGCGGCCAGCCGCAGCGTGAGCCGGCGCGCCCTGCCACGATGGCATCCTGTGGCACGGTGACAGCGAGATCTACACCCGCGTGAACGACGAAGCCGACATCGACCGCACCTTCTCCGTGCCGACCGGAGCCAACGGCACCGTCACCGACGAGCCCTTCCACGTCATCGTCCCCTGATCGCCGCGCTCTCCACCACAGTCCCCCGGCCGCACACGGCCAAAAGCCTGTGCCTTTGCGGTAGGTCACAGGGCGCCCGGTTCCCGGGCCGTAAGGCCGCAGTGCGCCTGGTCGCTGGCCGGACGAAAGCACGGACAACATGCTCACGTCCCGGCCGTACTGCGGGCTGGCGAAACTGCTGGAAGCACTCCGGGCACACGACGCCCGCGTGGTGGAACAGCTCACCGCGCAGCAAGCGCCCAGCCGTGTCAGGGGCGTCCAGAGCCGCAGCGGAGCGGACAGCAAGGACGACGGCAGCGACCGAAGGGGCCGTCCTCTGTCCACGACCCGTCCGTCGCCGAAGCCCTGGCCGAGATCGGATCAGCCGCAGAAAGCGAAACGGTCCGCCGACTCCGTCGGCGGACCGTCATGCAAGATCGAGGCTGACGCTTTCGGACCACGAAGGCCGTCACGTTCGTCTTCTCGTCGACCACGTTCGGGAGTGCCGAGCGCGTCGGCGATCAGGTCCGCTGCTACGTCGCGCTCCCGTACGAAGTCACCAGGCGTTGCACTTCGTCTTTATCGTGTTCCCCTCCGTGACGTTCCCGTCGTAGATCCAGCCGTACGGTGCCGCGCCTCCGGTGCTGACGTAGTACCACCTGTTTCCCGCCGGGTTGTCGTAGTAGCACCAGCCGCCGAGTCGTTGGCCCACGAGGAGCTTGGGGAAAATGTCGTCGCAGGCGCTGCTCGGACCGGTCCTCAGGTAGATGGACTTCGTCACGGTGGCACCCCCATAACCGTTCGTCGTGGGCTTGGCACCGCAGGACAGGGCGCCGGCGGGGGCGTTCGACGGTGTCCAGTCCGGTGCTTCGTTCGCCACGTTCGCGGATGCGCCCGCCGACGCCCCGTGGGTGGGCGCGGGTGCTGCCTGCACAGCGGTGGTGGTACCCCCGGCCAGCAGGACGGCTCCCACCACGGCGGTGCCGACAAGCGCAAGTCGATTACGCATTCTTCTCCTCAAGATCGAATGGGCTGATGCCTTTGATTTCCCTCTGCCTCTGATCGGCCAGGGGCGGTCTGGAGCGGCCGTGTTCGCGCGCTCAGCGTCCGCCGTGCCCAGCGCCTGCAGCTCTCGGTACAGGTCCACCTCCTGAAGTCCGGGGATGTGCTGCTCACAGTGCCGGGGGCAGTTTCGGCAAACCTTCGGAAAAGCTTGAATCCACCTAGAACCACAGGCCGGTGGCGCCCAGAGTGTGGTGAGGAGATGAACGGGTGACGCAGGGGGTGTGATGACCGCGCGCTTCGCGATCCTGGGCACCATCGAGGTACGGCGGAACGGGGCCCCGGTCGACGTGGGGCACGGCTTGCAGCGGCGAGTGCTGGCGGCGTTGCTCGTCGACGCGGGCCAGGCGGTCTCGGCCGACGCGCTGGTGGACCGGGTGTGGGGGGACATCGAACCGGCGTACGGCCGCCGGAAGCTGTACGGATACGTCTCCCGGCTGCGGCGCGCACTGGCGGCCGACGGCACGGCCATCCCAAGGGAGCGGGGCGGTGGCTATCGGCTGACGGTCGAGCCTTCGGTGGTGGACGCACACCGCTTCCGCGATCTGTCGGACCGGGCCCGGAAGGCGGGCAGTGACGGGCAGGCGGAGGCTCTGTGGAGGGAAGCCTTGGCGCTGTGGCAGGGCAGCGCGTTCGCCGGGGTGGACACCCCGTGGTTCAACGCGCAGCGCCACCTCCTCGACGGTGAGCGGCTGGCCGCCCAGCTGGAGCTGGTCGATGTGCGGCTGCGCCTGGCTCAGCATGATGGGATGGTGAGCGAACTAGCCGCCAGGGCCGAGGCGTATCCGCTCGACGAACGGGTGATCGGGCAACTGGTCCAGGCCCTGTACCGGTGCGGACGGCAGGCCGAAGCGCTGCAGGTGTACGAGCGTGCTCGGCGGCGCCTCGCAGACGAGCTGGGTGTCGACCCCGGCGTGGCGTTGCGGCGGCTGTACGAACGGATCCTCGCCGGCGAGCCGGAACTGGCCGCGTTCCGCCCCACCGCACCGGCCGCCACCACGAAACCGGTCGGCAGGAGCGGCACGGTGGTGAACCCGCCGATGGCACGCCAGCTCGTACCCCGGCTCCTTCCAGCAGACCTGTCACTCTTCGTCGGCCGGGAGGACGAGGTGGACGAGGCTCGTCGGCTGCTTGACGAAGAACGGCCCGGTCCGGTGACGCTGTTGGTCACCGGACCCGCCGGAGTGGGCAAGACCGCCTTTGCCGTACGCACGGGGCACCTGCTTGCCTCCCGCTTCCCGGACGGTCAGCTCTATGCGGATCTGCGGGGCTTCGGCGACGAGCCGGCCGAGCCGTTCACGGTCCTCGGCGCCTTCCTCCGCGCGCTCGGCATCCCCGGCGGTACCGTGCCCGCAGAACTGACCGGCCGCGTCCATCTCTACCGCACCCTGCTGGCAGGGCAGCGGATGCTCGTCGTCCTGGACAACGCCGCCAGTGCCCAGCAGGTGAGTGACCTCCTGCCCAGTGGCGTGCGCTGTGCCACCATCGTCACCAGCCGGACGACGATGGCGGGACTGGGCGGCCGCCGACTCTCCCTGGGCGTACTGGACCTCGCGACGGGGATCGACTTGCTGCGCGAGATGCTGGGACGGGACCGGACCGACACGGAGTCCGGGGCTGCCCGCTCTATTGTGGAAACCTGCGATGGCCTTCCCCTGGCAGTATGGGTCGCTGGTGCGCGGCTGGCCGCCCGACCGCACTGGCCCCTGGCCAAGGTGGCGCGCGCCCTCGCCGACGAGCAGCGCAAGCTCGACGAGTTGGCAGTCGGCCACATCGCCGTGCGGGCCAGCCTCGAACTGACCTATCAGCAGATGACCTTGGCTACACAGCACGCTCTGCGGATGATCGCCCTGTTGCCCGGGCCGAGCTTCGCCGCCTGGGCGCTGGCCGCGCTGCTGGACGCGGACCTGTCCGAGGCGGAGGCGGTCCTCGACGACCTGGTCGAGGTACACCTGGTGCAGGTCGGTTCAGAGAAGACCACCGGAATCCGTTATCAGTTGCATGATCTGGTACGGATGTTCGGCAGGGAGCGAGCGGAGCAGGTTGTCCCGGAAGGGGATCGTACGGCCGCGCTCACCCGGTTGCTCGGGGCGAGCTTGCACCTCGCCGACCTCGCCGCAGACACCCTCAGCGTCGACTTCCAAGGCATCTCACAGCTGGACCTGGCCTCCTGGCGACTGGCCGCGGCCGACGCCGATCAGCTACTCGCCGATCCGCTGGCCTGGTTCAACGACGAACGCCAGTTCCTCATCAACGTGGCAGAGCAGGCACTGGACGGAAGGGAGGGCGTCGCACCCGCCGCCGGGCTGGCCACGGCCCTCACGACCCTCTTCCAGGTCGGCAGCCACTTCGATGATTGGGAGAGGCTCCAGAACCGGGCGCTCAAATCGGCTCTGAGCAGCGGCGACCGGCACAGCGCCGCGAAGGTCCACCGTTGCCTCGGCGAACTCACCACCATCCTCGACCGCTATCCGGAAGCACTGGACCATTTCGAGCAGGCCCTGGTGCTCGCCGAGGGCCAGGGGCCCAGGTACCGGGCCAGTGCCACGGCCGGGCTGGCCTATGTGCACCGGCTCCTCGGCCAGTACTCCTCCGCCGTGCTCCATTTCGAAGAGGCCGCCGAGCTCGCCGAGTCGGCAGGCAACGTCAACTGTCTCGTCTACGCGACCAACGGCCTCGGCGTCATCGACCTCGAGCAGGGACGTGTTGAGGCCGCCGTCGCGCGGTTCACGAAGTGTCTGCGGGTCAGCCGTGTCGCGGGCTACCGGCCGGGGGAAGCCCAGGCCCTGCGATGTCTGGGCCAGAGCCATCGCGCACTCGGCGCCTACCCGGCCGCCGCCGACGCCTATCGGCAAGCAGCCGCGATCAGCGAGGACCTCGGCGACCGTCTCAGTGCCACACATGCCACCTGCTGGCTCGGAGACATCCTGGTCCGGCAGGGCGAGCACTGGGAAGGACGCCGCCTGCTGGCCCGGAGCCTGTGGACTTACCGGGAATTCGGCAACCTCTGGGGCGAGGCGGCGACACTGTACGCGCTTGCCGAGGCACACCTCGCAGTGGGCCGCTCGGCACCCGCCCGAAGGCGCGCCGAAGCCGCCGTCAGGCTCTGGAGGCAGATCGGCTCCAGCAGGTGGCTGGCCGTGGGCCTCGACACCCTGGCCCAGGCACACGTCCTGGCCGGCGATCACACGGCTGCGGCTCGTGCCCGCGACCAGGCGGAAGAGGTACGTATGGCGTAGTTGGTGCGCTTGGTTATTGATCTTGGTTGTGGCCCGCTGTCGCTCCCGCCGGGTCGTGGAGCGCGCGTTCGCCCACCCGCACTGGTTCCGCCGGTTCCGCCGCCTTGGGATCCGGGGCCTTCCCCCGCGAATGTGGACACGCGTTCGGGTGATTATGCGGCGGGGCTCAACCCCGGATCTCAGGCACCCGGAACACTTGGATCTTGAGTCCGGGAGACCGGATGTCCCGTGGTCATGAAGCACTGTCCGCCGCAGTCCGAGGCGGACGCGGTCGCGTTGCACGAGTCGCGGCCGGATCGGCCCGAAGGATCCCCGCTCGCTCAGAGGCGCCGCCGACCTGGACGCGGCGCTCGCCCCGCTGCTCGACGACGCCGAGGCGGAGGGCCGCACCGTGGTCGTCCTGTCCGAGTACGGCATCACCGGCGTCAACCGGCCTGTCGACCTCGGCCGGGTGCTGCGCCGCGCCGGCTACCTCGAGGTCCACACTCAGGACGGCATGGAGTACCTGGACCCGACGGCTTCCCGTGCGTTCGCGGTGGCCGACCATCAGCTCGCCCCTGTGTACGTACGGCGGCCCGAGGACATCGCCGGGGTGCGTCAGGCGCTGGAGAACGTCGAGGGGGTCGCCCGGCCGCTGGGCGGCGAGGGCAAGAAGGCACACGGTCTGGATCACCCGCACTCGGGTGAGCCGGTGGCGCTCGCCGATCCGGACTCTGGTTCACCTGCTACTACTGGCTGGACGGCGCCCGCGCCCCGGACTTTGCGCAGCCCGTGGAGACCCACCGCAAGCCCGGCTACGACCCCGCCGAGCTGTTCTCGGACCCGCTCGCCCCGTACGTCCAAGTGCGGGCGGCGGGTGCGGTGGCCCGCAAGAAGCTGGGCATGCGCTACCGGATGGCGGTGGTCCCGCCGGATCCGGCCCCCCGTACGCGGCAGCCACGGCAGGCTGCCGGAGCGGCTCGAGCACGGCCCGGTGCTGCTGTGCTCACGTCCCGGCGAGGTGAGCGGGACACTCGCCGCGACCGAGGTGAAGTCGCTGCTGCTGCGGCTCGCGGGGCTCACCTGACGCCTGCCTCCGGCTGCGAACTCCCGGTGAACAACGAAAAGCGAGCGGTCCGGGCGGTGTGCACCGCCCGGACCGCTCATGACGCCTGCCGAAAAGCCCTGATCACCTGGCAAGTCGGGCGGGCTCGCCCAGCCGGGTCAGCTTGCTCGGGTTGCGCACCACGTAGATCCGGACGACGCGTCCGTCCTCCACGTCGACGCTGATCGCGGTCGGCACACCGTCGAACTCGACACGGCCGGCGGGCGTGCCGTTGAGCCACACGGACTTCGTCCCCTGCTCGTCGCCCAGCTGGTGCACCCGGGCGAGCACCGCTGCCACTTCGGCCGCTCCGTGGATCGGAACGAGCGAGGCGGCCACCACTCCGCCACCGTCGGTGATCATGACGACGTCGGGTGCCATGACCTCCAGCAGGTCCTGGAGCCTGCCGGTGCGCAGCGCGGCCAGGAACCTTTCCACGACAGCCTCGTGCTCCGAGCGGCTCACGCGCACCCGGGGCCGTCGGGCCGCCACGTGCTCGCGCGAGCGTTTCGCGATCTGCCGAACGGCGGCCGCCGACTTGCCGACTGCCTCGGCGATCTCCCCGTACGGCATGTCGAAGACCTCGCGGAGGACGAACACGGCGCGCTCGGTGGGGGCAAGCGTCTCGAGCACGGTCAGCATGGCGATCGAGACGCTCTCCGCGAGTTCGACGTCCTCTGCCACGTCGGGGCTGGTCAGCAGCGGCTCCGGGAGCCACTCCCCCACGTAGTCCTCGCGGCTGCGCGACAGGGTTCGCAGCCTGTTGAGGGACTGGCGGGTGACGGCTCGTACCAGGTACGCCCGTGGCTCGCGCACCTGGGAGCGGTCGACGCCGGCCCAGCGCAGCCAGGTTTCCTGGAGCACGTCCTCGGCGTCGGCCGCGGAGCCGAGCATCTCGTAGGCCACGGTGAACAGCAGAGGGCGGTGGGCGACGAACGGATCATCGGTCATGGCGTCATGAGTCACACCGATCATGTTGTCAGCCGGCGTCCGATGTCCGAGGGGGCTTCGTGGCCAACGGGAGCTGGCACGCCTCGGAGTAGCCCTGCGACGTGATGCCGTGGGCGGTGTTGACCCTGGTCGACAGGTTGGCGAAACCGATGAACACGGTGAGTTCGACCAGGCCTGCCGGGCCGAGCTGCTTGAGCAGGCTCGCCGACAGCTCGTCGGTGACGGTCGGCGGGGTGTTGGTCATCGCCTCGGAGTACTCCATCACCTCGCGCTCCAGCGGGGTGAAGGCGTCGGAGTCACGCCAGTTGGGCACCTGGCTGGCCTTGTCCAGGTCGAGGTTCTGGTTCAGCGCGGCGAAGTAGTTGATGTCCAGGCACCAGCTGCAGCCGACCTGGGCCGCGACGGCCATGTGCGAGAAGGTCTTGAGTCCCTCGTCGACCTGGTCCCACGCGGCGACCTTGCCCGAGAACTCCAGGCTGGACGTGGCGACGGCGGGGTTGTTGAAGACGACCTCGACGGGCTCGGGCACGGAACCGAGCTGCTCGACCAGAGCCTCAGCCATCTCGGCGGGCAGCTCGGCCTTGGGGATACGCGGGGCCATGGTGTTCTCCTTCTCGAGAGGCCTTGCGGCCTGGTTGTCATGAAGACACCGCCGGGTGTACGAGTGTGACAACCACCCTCGTACGCCGGCGGGCGTGCCTGTGTCGCGGCCGGGAAACGCGCATACCGGCGACGGCCTTGACCTTGTCGTTGACGAGCACCTGGTGGCGGGCGGAGGTGGTGTGGTGCGGGTGCGTGGACGAGGGGAATACGGCGACCGATGGCGGTCCTTTTGCGGTCCTTGTCCTCGCGATGGAGCGGTGGGAGAGGCGGCGGACGCGCGGGCCGCCCGCTGAGCGTGGTCGTGGGCCGGGGGCCATCACTGCGTTGCGACGGCCTCTGGAATCCGCCGGGTACGGAGGGGCTCCGGTGCTGCCGGCGGGTCAGACGGCGGCGGGGGCCTTCTTGTACCAGCCCGTGATGACCTTGGTCAGGTCGCTTGGCGGTGGCTTCAGCCGTTCGTATGCGCCCCGGTCAGCGGCGGATGAGGCCGAGGCCGGTTGCGGTGGCGACGGCGGCGGTGCGGGAGTCGACGTCGAGCTTGGCGTAGACGCGGGCCAGATGGGACTTGACGGTGCCTTCGGTCAGGTGGAGACGTACGCCGATGGCCTGGTTGGACAGTCCGTCGGCAACCAGGGCGAGGACTTCGGTTTCCCGCCGGGTCAGGGTGGTGCCCGGAGTGCGTAGCCGGTTCATCAGCCGGTCGGCGACGGTGGGTGCGAGTGTGGTGCGGCCGGCGGCTGCGGTGCGCACGGCTGCGGCCAGGTCTTCCGGAGGGGCGTCTTTGAGGAGGTAGCCGGTGGCGCCGGCTTCGATGGCGGGCAGGGTGTCGGCGTCGGAGTCGTAGGTGGTGACGATCAGCACGCGGGGGGCTCCCGGGCGGGCAGTGATCTGGGCGGTGGCCTCGGCGCCGCCCATGCCCCTGCCGAACTGCAGGTCCATCAGGACGACGTCGATGTCGCCCTCGGCGGCGCGGGTGACGGCGTCCTCGGCGGTGGCGGCTTCGGCCACGACGACGAGGCCGGGTTCGGTTTCCAGAACGGCGCGCAGTCCGGCCCGTACGACGGGGTGGTCGTCGGCCAGGAGCAGGCGGATGGGGGTGTCGTCGGTCACGGGTGGGCCTCGGGCTCGGTGTCGGCTGGCGGGGTGAGGGGCAGTTGGGCGGCCAGGGCGGTGCCGCGGCCTGGGGCGGATTCGATGGTGAGGGTGCCGCCGAGGGCGTGGGCTCGGGTGCGCATGGCGGCCAGCCCGAACCCGCCGGTCTCGGGGTCGGGGGCGCGCAGGAGGGTGGGGTCGAAGCCGTGTCCGTCGTCGACGATGTCGAGGGCGACGTGGTCACCGAGGTAGCTGAGGGTGACGTCGGCGGTGGGGGCTTCGGCGTGGCGGACGGTGTTGGCCAGGGCGGACTGGGCGATGCGCAGCAGGGCGACCTCGTGTCCGGTGGTGAGCGGGGCGGGATCGCCGGTGAGGTGGAAGCGGGCGGTGAGCCGGTGCCGGGCGGAGGTGGTGGTGCACAGGCGTTCCAGGGCGTCGGCCAGGGTGGTGCCTTCCAGCGTGGGTGGGGTGAGGGCGGCGACGAAGCGGCGGGCCTCGGCGAGGTTGTCGACGGCGGCCTGCCGGGCCTGGTCGACGTGGCGGGCTGCGTTCTGTGGCGCCTGGGGAAGTGCTCGCTCGGCGGCGCGCAGCAGCAACTGGATGCTGGAGAGGCCCTGGGCGAGGGTGTCGTGGATCTCGCGGGCCAGGCGGTCGCGTTCGGCGAGCACGCCGGCGGCGTGCTGGGCGGCGGCTAGATCAGCGCGGGTGGCGGTGAGTTCCTCGATCAGGCGACGGCGGTGTTCGCTCTCCCGGTACAGGGCCTGATATCCCCACACCACGGCGACGGCGACGGCGGCGCCGAGGGCAGGGCCGATGGCCATGGCGGGGCTGAAGGAGTGCTGGTGGGCGGCGAAGCCCGCGACGGCCGCGGCGGCGGTGACGGCCACGGCCGCCAGTGCAGCGCGGCGGGACAGCAGGTGCAGCTGGAGGAAGTACAACGGGAAGGCCACCCACACGGCGTCGGGGGTGGAAGCCAGCAGCACCAGCCAGCAGGCCCCCACGGCGGCCAGCCACAGTGCGGCGGCCCGCCGCGAACGACGTACGCCGGGAAGCACGGGGCCGGCCGCGTACGTCAGACCGCACAACACCGAGACGGCGATGATCCATCCGGCATGGGGCCGCTCGCCGGTCACGGCCCGGCCGACGGCCAGGGCGAGCAGGCCGATGACCAGTAGGTGCAGGCACCAGGCCAGGGCCCGGGTGGTCGGGGTCAGGGCGGGGGCGGCAGAGTTCACAGTGCGTCCCAGATTACGGAAGCAGGTGCCGGAAGGGCCTCCATCGAAAGTTAGAACCCGCGTGCCGTCTTTCGGCCCGCGAAGTGCCGTCCTGCGCCAGACGCGCACGCGGGGGGCCGGCGGAGAGGGTGGAGTCACACCCGCTTCCACCGCTGGAAAGGACAGGCCAAGGCCGTGTTTGTCGCCTGGAGAGACCTGAAGTTCGCCAAGGGGCGCTTCGCCTTGATGGGGACCGTCATCGTGCTGATCACCTTGCTGGTCGGGCTGCTGTCCGGGCTGACCGCCGGGCTGGGCCAGCAGAACATCTCCGCGATCACGTCCCTGCCCGCCGACAAGATCGCTTTCCAGGCTCCCAGCGGCGGGCAGGACCTGTCGTACTCCAACTCCACCGTCACGCAAGCGCAGTGGAAGAAGTGGTCCGAGGCGCCGAGTGTCGAAAGCGCCGAGCCGCTGGGGATCACCACGGCCAAGGCCACCGCGGGAGACAAGAGCACCGGCGTCTCGGCCTTCGGCGTCCAGCCCGGCTCCCGCCTCGCCCCGGACAGCAACAAGATCACCGGTAGCGCGGTGGTGCTGTCCACCGGAGCCGCCGACGACCTCGGCGTCAAGGCCGGTGACGCTCTGACCCTGGCGGGCCGGCAGCTGACGGTGGCCGCCGTCGCAGGCGATGCCCACTACAGTCACACACCGGTGATCTGGACCAGCCTGGACACCTGGCAGAAGACCGCGCCGCCCACCAGCGCTGACGACGGCCCGACCGCGACCGTCATCGCCCTGAGCACCACCTCCAGCGCCGATACGGCTGCCATCGACCGCCAGGTCGGCACCAAGACCGTTTCCACCGACGACTCACTGTCGGCGATCGGCTCCTACACCTCCGAAAACGGCTCCCTGCAGCTGATGCGCGGCTTCCTGTTCGCCATCTCCGCCCTCGTCGTCGGCGCTTTCTTCACCGTCTGGACCATCCAGCGCAGCGG
Source organism: Streptomyces sp. NPDC093260 (assembly GCF_040683715.1). Taxonomy (NCBI): domain Bacteria; kingdom Bacillati; phylum Actinomycetota; class Actinomycetes; order Kitasatosporales; family Streptomycetaceae; genus Streptomyces; species Streptomyces sp. NPDC093260. The sequence goes on along the minus strand of NZ_JBFBEK010000015.1, from coordinate 175,282 downwards.
TGACGTCGCCGTCCTCAAGGCCCTGGGCGCTTCCACTGCCGCTCTGCTCAAGGACGCCCTCGGCCAGGCCGTCGTCCTGCTCGTCGGCGGCACCCTGATCGGCACCGGCATCGCCGCCGCCCTGGGCGCACTCGCGGCCGGCTCCGCCGTGCCGTTCCTCCTCACCCCCGCGACCACACTGATCCCGGCCATCGTGATCATCCTCCTCGGTGCGCTCGGCGCCGCCCTGTCCATCCGCCGCATCACCTCCGTCGACCCGCTGACCGCCCTGGGGAGCGCCCGATGAGCCTGACCCTGACCGACATCACCCTCACCTACCCCGACGGCGACACCCGCCTGACCGCTCTCGACCAAGTCAGCCTGGAGGTCCCCAAGGGCAGCCTGACCGCCGTGGTGGGCCCTTCCGGCTCCGGCAAGTCCAGCCTTCTCGCGGTCGCCGCCACCCTGATCACCCCCGACGCCGGCACCGTCGCCATCGACGGCCAGAGCACCACCGGCCTCACCCGCGGTGAACTGACCGAACTGCGCCGCCACAAGATCGGCATCGTCTTCCAGCAGCCCAACCTGCTGCCCTCCCTCACCGCCGCTGAACAACTCCAGGTCATGGTGCAGATCGACGGCCGCAAACCCCGCACCGCACGCGACCGCGCAAGGGAACTCCTCGACGCCGTCGGCCTCGCCGACCAGGCCGGCCGCCACCCCCACCAGCTCTCCGGCGGCCAGCGCCAGCGCATCAACATCGCCCGCGCCCTGATGAACGACCCCACCGTCCTCCTGGTCGACGAACCCACCAGCGCCCTCGACCACGAACGCGGTGCCGCCGTCCTCGACCTCATCACCCGCCTCACCCATCAGCAGGCCACCGCCACGATCCTGGTCACCCACGACCGCACCCACCTCACCGACGCCGACCAGATCGCCGGAGTCCGTGACGGACGCCTGCACCTTCCGGCGTCGACACACTGAACCAACAGCCCGCCGAGCGGTGGCCCCCGCGCGCAGGGGCCCCGCTCAGGCCGTACGCGGACCTCCGGCGCCCTGCGCCCTGCTCCTGGAGCGTTACGCCCACTGGGGGCCGCTACTGCGTCGGATGATCACCGACAACGACGGCCCGTACGTGCACCGCCCGATCTTCGCCCTGCCCGTCCCGCACACCTGGCGGCCCAGCCCGACGGTGACGCTGCTGGGCGACGCCGCCCATCTGATGCCCCCGCTCGGGGTCGGCGTCAACCTCGCCATGCTCGACGCAAGTGACCTCGCCCTCGCCCTCGCGCACGCGGCCGATGTCGACGGCGCCCTGCGCGCGTACGAGAAGACCATGCTGCCCCGGTCGATCGAGACGGCCCGCGCCCTCGAAGGCCGCGCCGAGGATCTGCTGTCCGCCGAGGACGACTCGGCCCGCGACGGCTCCGGGAACTGAACTCCCGCGCGGGGAGGGCGGAAGCCGGCCCGCTCCCGCTCCCGGGAGAGCGGGAGCGGGCCGGCGCCGTGTGCCACCGCGGTCCGGAGCACGGTGTGCGACAGGGCGCGGCCCCGGTGCGGCGGGTGCGGCGGCGGGTCGGAACGGGAGCGACCAGGCGTCGATGTAGCCGGCGTCGTCGGTCCGGTTGTCGGTGACGCGCAGCTTCCAGGTGCCGTCGGCCGGGTGGGCCGAGGCGTCGGCTTCCGCCGCAACCACCTCACCCCGGTGCCGGAGGTCTCCTCACGGGCGGAACCAGGTGCGGGTCGGCCGTCGGCCGTGCTTCGCGGTGGGCCAGGCCCTTTGGTGAGATCTGTGGCACCCGTGGTAGACCGAAGGGTCCGCTCCCCCCTGTTCCGGAGATCTTCATGCGCCGCCTGGCCGTCTTCCTCGCCTCGTCCAACGGATACGACCCCGCGCACGCCGCGCTGGCGGCCGACGTCGGCGCTGAACTGGCTCGGCGCGGAATAGGTCTGGTCTACGGCGGTGGCCGCCGGGGGCTGATGGGGGTTGTGGCGGACAGCGTGCTGGAGGCCGGCGGTGAGGTCGTCGGCGTCATGCCGCGCAGCATGGTCGAGCGGGAGTGGGCTCACGAGGGGGTGACAGAGCTGGTCAGGTGCGACACGATGCATGAGCGCAAGGCGATCATGGCCGAGTACTCCGACGCTTTCATCGCCCTGCCCGGTGGGCTCGGCACGCTGGAGGAGATCTTCGAGGTGTGGTCCTGGCGCCAGCTCGGATTCCACACCAAGCCTGTGGGCTTCCTCGACGCGGGAGGCTTCTGGACGCCGCTGCTCGATGCCCTGCGCGGCCTGGTCGACTCCGGCTTCCTGCCCGCCCCCACCCTGGACGACCTTGCCGTCGCCCCCGACCTGCACGGTCTGCTGGACTCCCTTGAGGAACGGCTGCGCAGCGCCCCGCAGCCCGCGCACGGAGAAGGTCTGCGATAGCTCTCGAAAGCTGGTGAGGGCCGCGGCGATACGGCGAACGGCAGGAAGCCGGCACGGCTGAGGGAAGCACGAAGGTGACGGCATCGTCGGGATTTCACTCGGAAGCGATTCCAGCGGGTGCTTCGTCTGGACCGCCCTCGCGGCTGCCGCTCTCGCCCGCTGCCCGCTCCAGTCGCCGGCGCGGTGCCGCACCGGCGACATCCGCCCTGCCCCGGTCGAGGCCGTCGCCGTGGAGGACCGGCCGCGGGTACAACCGCGGCCGGTCGTTCGGCGCCTGGATCACCGCCGGCCGGAAGAGCTGCGTGACCTCCGCGGAGACCTCGCTCGGCGTCGGGCGCCGCCGGCCCTGATCGGCTGGTCCTGCGGGGCCTGCCTCACACGCGGTCAGCCGCGATCAGGACGTACTGGAAGGAGCCGTCCCGGTAGGACTCGATGAACGCCTTCTCGATGCCGGTGACCAGTGACGACCTGGACCGCAGCTCCCAGTAGGGCAGTGTGTCCGGGGTGAGGTCGATGACGGCCTGCGGCACGAGCCGGTTGTCGGCCATGGCGCGCAGGTACTCGCGGCGGGAGTGGATGTTGCACTCGAAGTGGGCGTTGATCTGGGAGACCCATTTCGACGGCTGGCCGTAGCGGGGGTTCCAGCAGCCGGTGATCGTCACGTAGCGGCCGCCCACCTTCAGGAAGCGGGAGTGCTCGGCGAACAGGTCGTGGAGGTCGACGTACATGGTCGACTCGTTGTTCCACGAGGCGGTGATGCTGCCTTTGTCGAAGGGCGTGTCGAGCATGTTGCACACGCGGGAGTGGACGTGGCCCTCGACGCGCAGTTCCTTCGCGCGCTGGTTGCCGAAGTCGGCCTGGGTGGCGGAGAGGGTCACGCCCTCTACCCTGCAGCCGAAGCGCCGGTGGGCCATGATCATGGATCCGCCCCGCCCGCAGCCTGCGTCGACGAGGGTGTCGTCGGGCCGGACGGGGCCCAGGTGGTCCATGAGGAACTCTGCTTGTGCCGACTCCAGCCGGTGCAGTTCGGCGATGAGCCTCTTCTCGTACTCGCTGTGTGCCGGGTCGCCGAGCGCGGCGTGGTCCACGGGGCCGATGCCGTAGTGGTGGTGGTAGAGGCCGTCCACGTCGCCGAGGCGGAGGTTGACCGGCCGTGCCTCGTTGTTCCAGTAGCGGGCGATGTCCTCCTGGTACGGCGTCGCCTGGGCCGGGATCTTCGCGGTGGCGGTGGAGGTCGTTTCAGTCATAAGAGTGTCCGTTCGTTACCAGAAGTCGGGCAGGCTGTAGCGGTAGGTGTTGGTGCGGTGCCAGTCGTGGTTGCCGTCGACCCAGGTGGCCACGCCTTTGAGGAAGCGCAGCACGGTGGGCAGGGGGCAGGCTTGGGCGAGGTCGGCCGCGGCGGCCTCGAAGGCGTGCTGGAGTTCGTTGTGGACCTCGATGGCCTTGAGGTAGGCGTCACGTTCGCTGAGCTGTTCGCGTTCGGCGATCACGACCGGCAGGTTGAGATGGCGGCCTGGGCTGTCGAGTTCTTTGGTGTACGAGTAGAGGTCGTTGACGATGGTGGTCGCGTTGCCGGCGAGGGCGATGACCCGTTGCATGTCCGGCCTGGCATGAAGGTCGGCCGGCAGCTCGTAGCCGCCGACGGTGTCGGTGATCGTGGGGCAGGGGCGGAAGTTGTTGAACTGGCGCATCGCCAGGTACTCCCACACCTCGGGGACGTGGCCGGTCTGTGCCCAAGCGGCCTCGGCAAGGTAGCCCATGTGGAGCCGGGCCATGTCGTGCCGGTACCGGTCGGCCTGGGAAGGGGTGGCCGCGCGGACGAAGTAGTCCATCGCGCTGTGGTACGCCCGGCGTGGGGCGTCCGACGTGAGCGACTCCTGCCACGCCGGCGTGTACTCGGCGGTGGTGTGGAAAGGGTCGATCGCGGTGTGCGCGAGGAGCAGGCGCCCGCCGAGACCGACGGGTGATCCGCCATGGTCCTCGCAGTAGCAGTCGTCCAGCGCGTTCTCCGCGACCATCAGCCGCGTGGCGAGCATGAGGTGGTCGACCGTCGGGGCGTCGGGGTGGCAGGCGACCATGTAACGGCCCACGGAAAAGCCGTCGAACTCCCCCTCCCACTCCTCGGGGTAGAGCTGGACCTCGTTCTCGGCCCAGCGTTTGATCCGGCGGCTCACCTCCTCGACGCGCACGGGATCGGGCTCCGGGATCGGGTGGTGGTAGAGGCCGGGTACGGCTCGTGCCCCGTCGGGCGCGGCAGGCGCCGTGGTCGGCGGATCCGGGAGTGGAGATCTGTACCTGTCGGCCAAGGCGAGGGATGTCGTGCCGAGTCCGGTCGGTCCGCCCAGGATCCGCCGCAGGGCGGAGGAGGTTGCGGACGAGGCGGGCCTGTCCCCCGCGTCGGGCACGGACGGCGAGGGCGGTGACAGGGAGGGCGCGGTGACGGCCGGGTGCAGTGATGCCAGAAAGGCGGGGGCAGCCGGTGTGGCCTGACGGCCCATGGCCGGTGAAGAGGTGTCCGGCACCGTGATGGCTGGCGTCTGACGCTGCTCGGGGGGAACTGGTCCGAGGGGCTCGGAGTCGGGCATCGGCGGCTCCTTTGCTGCTGTGGGGCGGGCGGTGCACTGCGTGTGGGGCATGTCAGGCTGACCAACGGACACGGGCCTCAGCGCGCTGAGGGTGTGATCTGCACGTTCTCCATCACACCGAGGGCGTCGGGCATCAGCACCGCGGCGGAGTAGTAGGCGCTGACGAGGTAGGAGATGATCGCCTGTTCGTTGATGCCCATGAACCGCACGGAGAGCCCCTGCTCGTATTCGTCCTGCAGTCCTGTCTGGCGCAGGCCAATGACGCCCTGGTTCTCCTCGCCGGTGCGCATCGCGATGACGGAGCTGGTCTGCTCCTTGCTGATCGGGATCTTGTTGCAGGGCAGGATGGGGACTCCGCGCCAGGCGGGGACGGACTGCCCGCCGAGGTCGACGTGATCGGGATAGAGACCGCAGGCGGTGAGACCGCGCCCGATGGCCGCGATCGTCCTGGGGTGGGCGAGGAACACTTTCGTGCCCCGTCGGCGGCACAGCAGCTCGTCCATGTCGTCCGGGGTCGGCGGGCCGGAGCGGGTCTGGACGCGTTGCTTGTAGTCGGCGTTGTGCAGCAGCCCGAAGTCGCGGTTGTTGATCAGCTCGTGTTCCTGGCGCTCCCGCAACGCCTCGACCGTGAGCCTGAGTTGCTCCTCGCTCTGGTTCATCGGGCCGTTGTAGAGGTCCGCGACCCGGGTGTGGATGCGCAGGACGGTCTGTGCGACGGAGAGCTCGTACTCGCGCGGATCGAGTTCGTAGTCGACGAAGGTGCCCGGCAGCTCGGCCTCGCCGACGTGACCGGCTGACACAGCGATCTCGGCCTCACCGTGTTTGTTCTGCCGTTGCCGCGTGCGGGACCTGAACTCGTCGATGTGTGCCTGGAGGTTCGGAGCGGAGGCCCGGACCGCGTCGAAGTCGGCACGGGAGAGGGTCAGGAGGGTGCCGGAGGTCTCCGCGGTGACCGTGGAGTCGTAGCGGGCGCCGGAGTCCAGTAATGCGTGCTCGCCGAAGTGGTCGCCGTCCGCGAGCACGGCGATGCCGATCCCTCCGCCGTACTTGCCCTCGGAGGTCTGGCTGACCCGGCCGTGGGCGATCATGTACAGCCGGTCGGCGGGGCTGCCTCGCTCGGCAAGGACCTCACCCGGCGTGAAGTCGCGCTGGGTGCAGCGGTCGGCGAGGGCGGTGAGGGCGCTGGTGTCCTCAAAGCCGCGCAGAAGGGCCAGTTCGCCCAGCTCCCGGGGGATCACCCGGACTGTGGCGCCCTCCTGGACGAACTCGATGAGCCCGTCGCCAAGGGTGTGACGCAGCCGCCGGTTGACGCGGTAGGCGCCGCCCTTGGCCTCGACCCAGGGCAACATCCGCAGCAGCCAGCGGGACGTGATCTCCTGCATCTGCGGAGCGGACTTGGTGGTCGTGGCGAGGTTGCGGGCGGCGGCGGTGCTCAGGGACTGCTGCGGCGCTTCTGGGGTGATCCGGGCTTCCGGAGAGCTGTCGACGGACATCGCGGGGCTTTCTCCTTGCACGACGGAGCGCCCGGCGCACACGGATACGCCGGCCGGGAGACACGGAGGAGCAGGCAACGAACGGGGAGTTCACGGCCCGATCCGTCCACCCGCAGGAAGCTAGCCGCCGAACCGGCCGCACACATCAGTGAGGCGAGATGCTTACCCCGAAGCAGTGACAACCGACTGACTGCGGTTTATCAGCCGGATATGTGACATCGCCCCATCACCAGGGTGCCCGGGGCTTCCACCAGTGCCGCCACCGCCGGGGGGATTCAGGTCCTCACGCCCCTCCGGGATCGCGTTGTCGTCAGCGTCGCCGATGACCAGTCGCGTCGGATGCTGGTCGCTCTTCCGCACCGACCGAGGTAACCAGCTGCTCGAGAGGAACGATTCAGTGTCCCCGTCCGGGGGACATAGCGCCTGCCTCTCCTCTTTCATGAACATCGCTGCCACTGACAGGACAAACAACCCCACAGGAAGAGATGACCGTGTCTGTTCGCTCGATAACGGCGGCGGTCGGCACCGCCTGCAGCGCCTTCGTCCTGCTTCTGGCCGCGCCCGGTGCAGCCTCCGCGGCCACCGGCCAGCGGTGACGGCTGCGCACAGTCACCCGTGGGCGGGGCCACGCGAAGTGATGCAGAAGGAAATGCCCTGGCCGGGCCTCCATGTCGCAGGCATCCTCCTGCGGTCCGCGCGCTGACCCGAACGGCCCCGGGTCACGGACCGTCATCGGCCGACCGCGCCAGGTACGCCTGGTTGTCCTCGATGAGGTGGTCCAGCGCGTCCCTGGCGGCGGCGAGGCCGTCGATGGCCTCAGACAGCCGGGCCCGCTCGCGGCCCATGATCTCCAGCGCCTGCCGCGCCCTGTCCTCGGTCGGCTCGGACATGCACGGCGCCATCTCGGCGATGGTGCCGCTGGGCATGCCGGCCGCCAGGAACGCCCGTACGAGGAGCACCCGCTGGACGTGCTCGTCCTCGTAGTGGCGCTGCCCGCTGGGTGAGCGGGAGCTGACGAGCAGGCCCTGTTCCTCGTAGTAGCGCAGCGACCGGCGGCTGGCTCCCGTACGGGCGGACAGTTCACCGATCCGCATGACGAACTCCCCGCATGCTGCTGGCTTACTTGCCCCTGACATCGATGTGAGCTTTTAGGTCAACTCCATGCTGAAACTCATCTTCATGATCAACCGTGTCGAGGGAATGTCGTAGGAGCGCTTCGTGGCGCACCACCGGGACCGGCACGCGCCGCTGTTCACCTCCATCCCGGAGGCGGAGCGCTACATGCGCAAGTACACCGTGTCCCACCCGGTCCCCGCCGAGAACTACCCGCCCCGGGCCTACGACGGCCTGACGGAAATCTGGTTCGAGAACTGGGAGGACCACGACGCCTTCTTCGCCTCCGAGAACTACCGGAAACTGGTCAACCCCGACGAAGCACGCTTCATCGACATGAACTCGGTGGCCGTGATGGTCACCGAGGAGAAGGAGGTCATCTGACGGACGGACTCCGCTGACGGAGACCGACCCGGCTCTCGGCGAAGTCGGCGGCCCCCGCCCCGCCGTCCGCGCCCCTGCGCGACGCGGACCGGCCCGAGGCGTGGACTGCGGCTCGGCCGTCCGGATCACATCGTGACCTCGCGCTGTTCCTTCCGGCGGGATCTCGGAGCTTCGCGCTCCCTGCGGGGTGACGACGATCTCTCCGTGGACGTGGCGGTCCGCCTGGAGCCGTGTCGGCGATCGGAACGGTGATCCTTCCGGCGGCGACGGCGTCGGCGACGCGCTGGAGGTCCTCCGGCTTGGCCTCGACGCCGCCGCGCCGGGTGGCGGATACGCCCGTCGACCGTCTTCACGTCGGCGGCCCAGCCGGTGCCGCCTGGCCGCCAAGGCGGTGACGTGGCCCGGGGTGCGCGACGCAGGGCCGGGCGAGGCGGGGCGCGTCGAGCGGTGCGGAGGCGAACCGGTTCCGGCGGGTGCCTGTCCTACGACTCGCCCTGACCGAGCGTGTCGAGGGCGTGGGAGATCCTGTCGGCCTTCGCGTGCTCGCCCAGGTCGTGCAGGATGTCGACGAGGACGCGATGGGCGAAGACGAGGTCTTCGCCGAACGTGGCCGGCGCCCGCTTCGCGAGCTGCTGGTAGATCTCTATCGCTTCCAGGGTCGAGTCGAGTGCCGCGGAGAGCTCCGCCCCCGCCGTGGAGCGGATGCTCGCGTTCGCCAGGAGGACGACGGCCAGCGCCGGCTGGGCCGCGGGGTCGGCCTGTACGCACTGCCGGGTGAGCTCCACCGCTTCCGCAGAGTGCGCCAGGGCCGGCTCGAAGTCTTCCAGCTTGGCTTCCGCGAGAGCGGCCTGGTGCAGTGCGTTCGCCAGCTCGTGCCCGTATGTCCCGGGGTCGTGCTCGGCGAGGCGGCGGTACCGTTCCGCGGCCTCGTTGAACAGGTCGCGGCCCTCCGCGAACGCGCCCTCGGTGAGGCATTCGTCCCCCCGGAGCACCAGGAGGGCTGCTGCCATGGCATGGGCGTCCCCGGGGGATGCCGACATGTGGACGGCTCCCCCTTGGAGAGCGGCCCGTCTCAGCTCGGCCGGGAACGCGGTGTCATCGAGGTCTTCCTCCAGCCGTCGGCTGGAGTCCAGGGCTCCGGCGAACCGGGACCGCCGTACACCGGTCAACTCCGTGTAGAGAGCGGTGGCCTCGGCCGCGGCGGTGGCGGCGTGGCCGGTGTCGGTCCGGAGCACCTCGCGGACCGCCGCGTATCTGTGCAGGCTCTCCGCGAGGCCCGGGCGGTGGGCGGCCGGATCGGCCTCGACGAGCCGCTGATGGACCTCCACCGATTCGGCGGTGGCGGCGAGTGCCCGCTGCGGTTCTCCCGTCTGCAGCAGCATCATGCCGAGGTTGCTCAGCGCGGCACCGAGGGCCGCCGCGGCCTCCTGCGTGACCTGGCCGTCGTCCCCCGGCCGGCAGATCCGGACGGCCTCTTCGGTGGCCTGCACCGCCTCCTGCCTGCGGCGCAGCTCCCACAGCTGCCCGCCCTGGTTGATCAGGGTCCTGGCCAGTACCGGTCCGTGAGTGGTGGGAAAGACCGAGGCCATCGCGCGGTAGGCCTGGACCGCTGACGTGGTGTTCGTCAGCGCCTCCTCGTACCGCCCCAGCGCGGCTTGGGAGTTGCCGAGTCCGCCGAGGGAGACCGCCAGCCCGCCCGCTTGGTCGAGCGTGTAGTGGTCGGGGTCGAGCCCACGGTAGATGGCGAGGGCCTCTTGGTACTCGACCACCGCCTCGCGATGGAGGTCGGCGGACGACAGCCTGGCACCGAGTTCGGCGCGCAGCCAGGCACGGGTTGCGGCGTCGTCGGTGCGGGCCAGCCGGTCCTCGGTCAGACGCCGGGCGAACGCGGCGATGCCGACGTCGAGTTCGAGGCTGGGACCGGCCGGGATGTGGGCGCCGATCGCCTCCAGCAACTCGCTGTCGAGGAAGTCGAGTTCGGCCAGCGCGGTCAGCACGCTGTTACCGCCCCGCAGAGCGAGCCAGGGACGTGTCCGCAGCGCCCGGCGCAGTCGCCCGGCGATGTGGGGCCATCGGCGCGCGGTTTCGATCAGGGCGGTCAGGGCCGGTGGGACCCAGGAGGCCGGCGGGTCCTGCGGCGCGTCGGGCAGCAGCACCGCCAACGCCTCGTCCGCCCACAGGTCGGACGGGTACGGGGAGGTGTGCCCGGGAGTGGAGAGCGCGAGGAAGTCCTCACCGAGGCGGTCCGGGCGGAGCGGTTCGAGGACCGTGCCCGCGGCCGACGGGGGATAGCAGAAGGAGTGGTTGGCGAGGACCTGCGCGGGGTCGGCGGAGTGCGTGCCGTTCAGGCCGCTCTTCCGCAGGACGTCCAGTCCGACGCCGTAGGGCAGGGGGCCGGTGAGCGTCGCGGTGTAGACGGTCCGTGCCATGGTGTCCGGGTCGGCGGGGAATAAGCGCTGGGGGTTGTCGTGCAGCTCATGCCAGTAGCCGCGTTCGCGGGTGAGGAGGTAGGCGGAGACCGCCGTGGGCTCGCTGGGGGCCGGCCTGCCGTCGAGATGGGCGAGGACGGCGGTGAGCGCGGCCATGTGCACGCTGAGGACCAGACCGTACTCCTCGTGCCGCACGAGGGCCGCCGGCGGCGCGACGGCTTGCGGATCCGGTACGCCCAGTTGCTCGGCGAAGCTGTCGCGCGCCGCCGCGAACAGGTCGACACGGTCGGCGGGACGCCGGGCGAGTGGGCCCAGCTCCTGGGTGTCCGCGACTGTGTCCAGAGTGTCTTCGATCTTGTGCCGGAGGTGCTGCCACCAGTGGCCGGTCGACCGGGCGAGAAGGAGTGCCCGGACGGGGGCGCCGGACACGCCGAGGTCCTTCAGCAGGGACAGCAGATCGTGGACGTCCCACCGCTCGGCGTAGTCCACCACCACCAGCGTTCCGGGGACGCCCGTCGTCGGGCGGGGGGACTCCGTGTCCGGTCCGGAGGGATCCCGGCGGTGATGGGCGGCCAGCACGGACCACCCGTCGGCGGCCCACAACCGGGCGACCTGCGCGGCCAGCCGGGACTTGCCCTGTCCGCCCGGGCCGTGCACCAACCGGACCGCCGTCTCCTCCGCCGGGTCGTCACGCCAGGAGGCCAGAGCCTCCAGTTCGGCGTGGCGGCCGCTGAAGGGCACCACCTGGTGGAGCGTCCGCAGCAGCCTGGAAGGCTGCTCCGCCAGCACCCGGGGACGCACCGGGCGGGGCACGAGCGGGAAGTCCTCGATGCGGTACGGCAGTTCACGTGGGCGGACGATCTGGACATGCTGGATGCTGTTGGCGCCGGTCTGGACGACGGTGGAGCCGTTGAAGATGCTGCCGTGCACACCGCCGCCCGGCGTGCCCGTCTCCGGGCCGGTCATGCCGAGGAGCCGAAGCGGATGTTCTGGACGCTCCTCGCCCCGTTCTGCAAGAAGGTCGGACCGTTGAAAGTGTTGCCGGACGTCTGTCCGCCTCCACCGGGCACCGGCGGCGCGGCCTCTTGCAGCAACTGCCGTAGCCGGGCTGCGGTCCGCTCACGCTCCTCGGCGTCGTCCAGGGCCTCCAGCAGGGCTTCGATGCGGAGCTGCCACATGGCCTCCTGCCGCGCCCCGAGCTGCTCGACGACAGCGGGGTCGGCGGTGGTCAGATCGGACGCGGTGCGCTCCAGCCGTTGCAGTTCGTCGCGTGCGCGCTGCGCGTCGCCGCGGCCGAACCACTGCGCCAGCCGGCTGCTCAGGCCTTCCCACACGTCGCTTCCCGCCGCCTGCACCACCGCGGAACCCCCTGCCGCGGCCAGTGCCGTCAACGCCTCGGGCAACATTCCGTCTCCCTGCTGCTACTCACCGAACGCCAGTCGGATTGCGAGGGTAGCGCCCCATCGGCCCGTACGAAGCGCCTTTGCCGCATATACGTCCGGCTGTTGCCGCCCCTGTGGTGAGCCCGCCGCCAGCCTCAGCCACGTCACCCCCGCGGTGAAGCATCGGCTCCGAGACGCTCCGGTACCGGCCGGGCGTGATCGACGGCTGTCTCGCCGGGACCGGCTCGGCCCTGGGCACGTGACTCTTCCACACCGGGCCCTGGCTGTGTGGCCCGTCCGGCGATGGGAGACGACGCAGCCCACGCCAGCGCACGAAAGCGAGCAACTTCATGACGGAGCCTGTGCACATTCCCCGGCAGCGCGTCGACGCCCCTCCCCCACCCTGCCCTGCCGCAACGGCCGCGCCGAGGGCGGCAACACCAAGATCAAGATCCTCAAGCGCCTGATGTACGGCCGTGCCGGCCACCGCCCCCTGCGTCACGTCAGCCTGCTGAACTGACACTCAGCCATGGACGATCAACGCCTACGAAACCCTGTGCAGAGCCGAACGGTCTCAGTCCCCCGCCGCACGGAACCGGCCGGGGGACGGGAAGACGCCGGAGGCGGGGGCGACGGGGCCGGGCGGTCGGGTCGCGTCCGTGTGACATGGCCGACGGAAGACACGTGTGACGCGGCGGCCGGGACCGCGGCGTCACACGTGGGTGTGTTCCATGCCTGGCACAGGTGCGCCGGTGAGCTCAGTTCGCCGTGCAGGTGACCGTGGGCCAGGTCCACGATCCGTTGGACTGGAGGGTCACACCCCAGTTGTTGCCGCTACCGTTCGGCTTCGCCGACAACACCTGCGCACTCGGATAACTCGCGCTCACGTTCCACGTCGCGAGCACCTTCTGCGGCGACGGCACGTTCATCGTCACCGTCCAGTTGCTCGACCCGCTCACCGACACGTTCAGGTTGTACCGGTCGCTCCACTGCTGCCCCGCCGACAACGTCGCCGTACAACCACCACCCGTACCGCCACCGCCACCGCCGGTGCCGCCGCCGGTGGGGGCGACCGCTCGGCCGGTCTGCGGGGAGATCATGCCGGCGCACAGGCCCTTGCTCGCCAGCGTCTGCGCGATGCGCGGGATCGCCGCGAGGGTGTTGGCGGGCCACTCGTGCATCAGGATGACCTGGCCGTCGGTGAGCCGGCCGACGGCCTGCACGATCGCGTCGGTGCTCGCGCCGTTCCAGTCCTGCGAGTCGACGTCCCAGATGATCTCGGTCAGACCGTACTTCGCCTCGGCCGCCTTGAGCGTGGCGTTGGTCTCCCCGTACGGCGGCCGGAACAGCTTCGGTGTGCCGCCGCCCGCGTTCGCGACGGCCTGCTGGGTGCGGGAGATCTCCGAGTCGATCTGCGCCTGGCTCTGCTGGGTGAGGTGCGGGTGGGTGTAGCTGTGGTTGCCGACCCACATGCCGGCGTCCACCTGCGCCTTGACCTGCGCCGGGTAGGCGGCGGCGTACTGGCCCTCGTTGAACATGGTGGCCCGCAGGCCGTTCTGCCGGAGCGCATTGAGCAGGGCCGGGGTGTGGTCGTTGGACGGGCCGTCGTCGAAGGTCAGCCCGACGTATCCGGTGCAGGCGGCGGCCGCCCGGGGTGCGGGGGCGGCCTGGCCCGGCGTGGCGCCGACGGCGGCGGCGCCGGTCACGGCGAGCGCCGCGACTGCCGCTCTCACGGCCAGGGCACGCGACGACGGGGGTGCGGTAGCGCGCATGGAAGGGTCCTCCCTCACGGGTCGGGTGCGGTCAGTTCGCCGTGCAGGTGACCGTGGGCCAGGTCCACGATCCGTTGGACTGGAGGGTCACACCCCAGTTGTTGCCGCTACCGTTCGGCTTCGCCGACAACACCTGCGCACTCGGATAGCTCGCGCTCACGTTCCACGTCGCGAGCACCTTCTGCGGCGACGGCACGTTCATCGTCACCGTCCAGTTGCTCGACCCGCTCACCGACACGTTCAGGTTGTACCGGTCGCTCCACTGCTGCCCCGCCGACAACGTCGCCGTACAACCACCACCCGTACCGCCACCGCCACCGCCGGTGCCGCCGCCCGAACCTCCGTCACCCAGCGTGATGTTGGAGTTGCCGCTGCTCTGGTAGCCCTCGGTGGCGAGGATCATGTAGTTGAAGGTGCCGAGGTTCATGCCGTGAGAGGCCCAGGCGTCGAAGTGGTTGCCGGTGGTGATGGTGCCGCCGGTCCGCTTGGACTGCCGTACGCTCCAGTACTGGTTGAAGGTCCTGGTCCCCTCGATGGAAGGGGCGTTGACCCGGGTCGTCTCGTAGATGTCGTAGGTGCCGCCGTCGCTGGTGACGGTGCCCTTGTAGGTGCCGGTGGGACGGTAGGTGCCCCAGTTGTCGACGACGTAGTACTCCACCAGTGGGTTGGTCGTCCAGCCGTACAACGACAGGTAGGCGTTGCCGGACGGGTTGAAGCTGCCGGAGTAGGTGACCGCCTTGCGACCGCCGGTACTCCAGCCCTTGCCGGCCACGAAGTTGCCGCTGTTGGTCCAGGAGGTGCTGTAGTTGCCGCCGGAGCCGAGGTTCATGGACGTCGAGCCGCCGCCGTCGGTCCAGAACGAGTAGTAGTAGCCGTTGTTGGTGCCGGTCTGGTTCGAGGTGATGACCGTGTCGGCGCTCGCGGTGCCCGGCATCGCCAGGGCGGCCAGGGCGAGCAGCGCGACGGCCCAGGCACTTCTGACGAGCAGCCTGAACCGGCCGCCTCGGGGGCGGTTGAGCCGTGCGAGTGCGTTCATGTCCGTGCTTCCTCCTCGTGCGGGCAGGTGGGGGTGGGCAGCGCGGCGGGCCCGTGAGGGCAGTGCCGGCGGCCAGGAGGTGACGACGACCGAGTGTTGGGCCGCCCCTGCCGGGTGTCAACACTTTCGGTAATTATTTCGAAAGCTTCGTGACGTGCCGAGTCGCTCGAAATGGCTCTCCTTGCAGCTCAGTTCGACCAATAGAGCGGCCGCAGGCGCACCACACGGTACGGATTCTGATGCCTGGATCAACTGCGCGCTGACAGCTTTCGAATGTTTCGAAGACGGTCCGTGCCCGTGCGGGGGAACGGGAACCCCGGAGGCCGCGCAGCCCGCTGACCGAGATCGCGGCGCACGGCCGCTTCCAGGGCATGGGCAGCCCCTGCTGTCGCAAGAGCGCGTCGCCGTCCGGGACCGCGGGCGGTTCACCAGGGTGCCGGGAGCGCCTTCAGCGCACCAGGAGACCGATGGCGACCGCCAGCCGTTCGAGGTAGAACTCCCGCGACGCGGATTGGTGCTTGAGGCCGATCGAGGCGCTGATCATCGTCTGCGCGACAGGGAGGGCCCTCTCGCGTCCCGACTCGACGGCGATCGCGTCTGTGATCAGTTCCTCGAAACGTCGCGGCATGGTCTCGATGATCTCGCCGAGGATGTCTGGATTGTCCTCGATGACCGTCGCGACATCGCGCGTCAGCGGGCCGATGTAACGGCCCGCCCACTGGTCGAACGCTTCGACGAGGCGCTCCGAAAGGGGGCGGCCCCTCCCGGCCAGGATCTGTTCGACCGCGGCGATGTCGCGCTCCAAGGCCTGGGCGACCGCGGCACGGAACAGAGTCTCCTTCGAGGAGAAGAGGAAGTAGAGCCCGGGACGGGAGATGCGCGCCGCCCGCGCCACCTCCTCCATCGAGGTCTTCCGGTAACCGAACCGCGCGAACGTCGCCATGGCGGACTCCAGAACCATGGTTCGACGGTCGTTGTCAGCGACTGTCGACGGCGGGCGGCCGGCGTCGGGACTGCTCATGGAGCGAGCATACGAGCGGGAACCTGACTATACAAATCAAGTCTAGTTCGTATAGTCGTGCCATGAACGCGCGCAAACTCATCTCCACACCCTTCACCTCCTCCAGCACCGCGGACGAGGTGCTGCGGGACATCGACCTCGCCGGCGTCCGCGCGATCGTGACGGGAGCTTCCTCCGGGCTCGGGATCGAGACGGCTCGTGCGCTGACCGCCGCCGGGGCGGAAGTGACGCTCGCCGTCCGGAACACGACTGCGGGTGACGCCGTCGCCGAGACGATCGGAAAGTCGACCGGAGGGATCCGGCCCCGGGTCGTCCGCCTCGACCTCGCGGACAAGGCCACCGTCACACGGTTCGTCGACGCGTGGGACGGCCCGCTTCACCTGCTGATCAACAACGCCGGCGTGGTCACCGGCGGCCTCGAACGAACGCATGAGGGCTGGGAGCTGCAGTTCGCGACGAACCATCTCGGCCACTTCGCGCTGGCCACCGGCCTTCACCACGCCCTGGCCCGGGGAGCGGCCGACCGCGACGGAGCACGGATCGTCTCGGTCAGTTCGACGGCGCACATGCGGTCCGGCCTCGACTTCGACGACCTCCACTTCGAGCGCCGCAGCTACGACCCACAGATCGCCTACGCCCAGTCGAAGACGGCGAACTCCCTCTTCGCCGTCGAGGCGACCCGCCTGTGGGCGGCCGACGGCATCGTCGCCAACGCGGTGAACCCCGGCGGTGTCGCGACGGGACTGCAGCGGAACTTCACACCGGAACAGAAGGCGTCACTCGACGCGGCCGAGGCTGCCGGAGTCTTCACGTACAAGACGGTCGAGCAGGGGGCCGCCACCAGTATCATCGCGGCCGTCGCCCCCGAGTTCGCTCACTCCGGCGGCCACTATCTCGACGATGCGCGGGAGGCCTACACCGTGCCGAACGACGCCGACCTCGCGCAGCACCCGCATGGTGTCAAGGAATGGGCGCTCGACCCCGCCGCCGCGCAGCGCCTCTGGACCCTCTCGAGCCACCTGCTCCGCGTCTGACCTCTCGACACCACAGCATGCCGCGCCAGGGCAACCTGGCGCACGCCCGTGAGAATGATCCGAGGGCAGCAACGTCACACAGCGTGAGGTCCCTTGGAGGTATTCGGCGCGCCCGAGTACTGCTCTCCGCCAGCAGGCGGCCTTCCGGGCCGTGCAGGCCGACCGTGCGCGGCTCGTCGACGAGTGGCCGTCAAGGACTGGTCGACCGAGGCGGTCAAGGAGTGGCACGCCGGCCCGCCGGTGCCGACTGCTGGACGTACGGTTCGGCGCCCGGTGCGGGCCACTGGGGCGGAACCGCCCGACATGTTGACCGGGCCAGGGTCCGTCCGCCGCCTTGCGGACGAGTCGGCGCCTCCGGTACCACCCGCCGGAACAACTCCCACAGTCCGTCCGGCACCAGCCGCTCGACGATCCACACCCGCAGGCTATCGAACATGTCAGATGAGGCAACCTGTCAAGCCGGTTTAGGCGGGGCTAAGAAGGGGTTTGCCGGGGCCTGGGAGGCTGGCCGCGTACCACCGCTGTCACTGCCCGTGTCACCGGCCTGAGGGGATTCCCGTGCGGATCGGCATCACGTACCTCGGCGTATCGCCCGCCGTCGACCGGGAATCGGCACGCGAGAAATATCACGAGTTCCTGCGCCAGGTGGAGTGGGCGGGCGGCCACGACTTCACCGGCATCTGGATCACCGAGCACCACTTCTCCGGCTACAGTCTGAGCGCCTCACCTCTGCTGCTGCTCACCCGGGCCGCCGCCGCGGCCTCGACCCTCAGGATCGGCACCGGCATCCTGGTACTGCCGCTGTGGGACCCGGTGCGGCTCGCCGCCGACCTCGGCACGCTCGACACCCTCTCCGACGGCCGGCTCGACATCGGCATCGGACGGGGCTACCAGCCGCACGAGTTCCAGGGGTTCGGGCGGGCACTCGACACCAGCCGCGACCGGTTCGAGGAGGCGACCGACCTGCTGGTGCGGCTCCTCGAGGGCCCGGTCGACTCGTACGCGGGCACGTACCACACCGTCGACACGCCGGTGACCGTGCTTCCCCGCCCGGTGCAGACACCGCGTCCGCCCGTCTGGCTGGCGGCGGTGAGCCACGAGTCGACGCGTTTCGCCGTCCGCCGCGGTTTCCACCTGCTGGGCCTCGCCCTCGCCACCCCCGCCGAGCTGGCACAGCAGTGGCGGACGGCCCAGGACCTGGCCGCGGCGGAGAACACCGTTAGGGACGGCCTGGAGTACGGGGTGAACCGGTTCGTGTACTGCGGCACCGACCCCGACGACCGCCGCGTCGCGGCCCGTGAGGTGGCCCGCCAGATCCAGACCTCCCGTGCCCTCGCCCAGGGCGCCGTACCCGACGGCGGTCTGCCTCCGCTGCCCGCTCGCGTCGACCCGGCGGACGAGGCCCTGGCCGCGGAACGCCTACTGGCGGGGTCGCCGGACGAGATCCGCAAGCAGCTCGCCGGACTCGCCGACGCGGGTGTCACCCAGGTCAACGCGGCCTTCGAGTACGGGTCTCTGCCGACCGAGAAGGCGTTCGCCTCCCTGCGCCTGTTCGCGAAGGAGGTCCTGCCGCTCTGACCCCGCTGGAATCCCTGCCACCCGTCCGCCCCCATGCCCACCGTCCTTCGCGGTCCCGTACGGATGCTGAGGAATGCCACCGCAACCCGCTGTACCGCATCTCTGCGGTCCTGCAGGCGCAGCAGGCGCGTGAGACGGCACGGCGCGCGCTGCGGTCGGCGCGAGGGCGCCGCCGAGGCGGCCGGGCCCGCCGGCCTCGGCGAACGCCCGGGCACCTGCCCTCAAAGAGCAACGCACCGCGCCTCGCGGCGGTCCGCAGGAGCGTGTCGAGGTGACGGAGAACGGCTCCGCCGCCTGACACTCGCGCGGGAGGCCCGCTCCCGCTGCGCGCCTCAGGACCGGGGCGGGAGTCGGTGCGTCAGGGACGCGGGACCTCGTTGCCCGCGCGTACGGCGTCGGCGCCCCAGTTCGCCAGCAGGCGCAGCGCCTCCGCCGATGTGGAACCCGGCTCCGCGTGGTACACGCACAGGAACTGGCCGTCGTCGTCCGGCAGGTGCAGCGTCTCGTAGGCGAGGGCCAGCTCGCCTACCAGCGGATGCCGCATCCGCTTCACTCCGTGTCCCTTCTCCTTCACGTCGTGCGTGGCCCACAGCTTCCGGAACTCCTCGCTCTTGACGGAGAGTTCACCGACGAGAGCCGAAAGCTCCGGGTCGTCCGGATGCTGGCCCGCGTACAGGCGCAGATAGCTGACCATGTCCGACGCCTTCTGCTCCCAGTCGCGGAACAGCTCCCGGTAGTCCGGGTGGAGGAACGTCAGGCGCGCCCAGTTGCGCTCGTGGGCCGACATCGCCCCCCAGTCGCCGAAGAGGGCCGCCGCCATCCGGTTCCAGGCGAGGATGTCCGAGCGCGCCCCGCCGATGTACGCGGGCACGCCCTCCATCGAGTCGACGAGTTGCTGCAGTGCCACGCGCGCCTGCTGCCGCTTCGGCGCCCGGTACCTCCTGCGCTGCTGCCTCGGCTTGGCGAGGTGGGTCAGGTGCGCGTGCTCGGTCTCGCTCAGCCGCAGGGCAC
Source organism: Streptomyces sp. NPDC093260 (assembly GCF_040683715.1). NCBI lineage: Bacteria > Bacillati > Actinomycetota > Actinomycetes > Kitasatosporales > Streptomycetaceae > Streptomyces > Streptomyces sp. NPDC093260. Next base: position 156,035 of record NZ_JBFBEK010000015.1, on the reverse strand, counting down.
GCGCGATGGCGTCGAGGACCTCCGCCGACACATTGCGCCCGTTGCCCTGTTCCAGACGGGTGTAGTACGCCACCGACACCCCGGCCAGTTGCGCCAGCTCCTCGCGCCGCAGGCCCGGCACCCGCCGGTGCCGTCCGATCGTCGCGATCCCCACGTCCTCGGGCTTGAGCCGGGCCCGCCGGGTACGCAGGAACTCGCTCAGCCCGGCACGCTGGTCGAGGCCCTCGAGATTGTCCGGTTCGGCATCCATGCCGTCCAGTATTCCCGGTCGTACGCCCACGAGCCTGACCCCGCCAGTAGTAGGACCGCTGAGCGTACGCAAAGCGGTGATCTGGGTGAACGTGCGTGACGATGCCACCCTGGGAGTCATGACCACCACTGTTGCCGCATACGCCGCGCCCAGCGCCAAGGCTCCGCTGGAGCGCACCACCATCGAGCGCCGCACGGTCGGCGAGCACGATGTACTGATCGACATCCAGTACGCCGGCATCTGCCACTCCGACATCCACCAGGCCCGTGAGGGCTGGGGCGAGGCCATCTTCCCGATGGTCCCCGGCCACGAGATCGCCGGTGTCGTCTCCGAGGTCGGCTCCGGCGTCACCAAGTTCAAGGTCGGCGACCGCGTCGGCGTCGGCTGCATGGTCGACTCCTGCCGCGAGTGCGAGCCCTGCCGCAGCGGCCGCGAGCAGCACTGCGTACGAGGGAACGTCCCGACGTACAACGGCGTCGGCAAGGACGGCCGGCCGACGTACGGCGGCTACTCCCAGAAGATCGTCGTCGACGAGGCGTTCACCCTGCGCATCCCCGACGGCATCTCCCTCGACGTGGCCGCCCCGCTGCTCTGCGCCGGCATCACCACGTACTCCCCGCTCAGGCACTGGGGCGCCGGCCCCGGCAAGAAGGTCGCCGTCGTCGGCCTCGGCGGTCTCGGCCACATGGGCGTCAAGATCGCCCATGCCCTCGGCGCGGAGGTCACCGTCCTGTCGCAGTCGCTGCGCAAGAAGGACGACGGGCTGAAGCTCGGCGCGGACCACTACTACGCGACGAGCGACCCGAAGACCTTCGAGGAGCTGGCGGGCACGTTCGACGTCGTCCTCTCCACGGTGTCGGCCCCGCTGGACTTCGGCGCGTACCTCGGCCTGCTCAAGACGGGCGGCGCCCTGGTCAACGTCGGCGCCCCCGAGGAGCCGGTCGCGCTGAACCTGTTCTCCCTCATCGGCGGCAACAAGACCCTCGCCGGCTCGATGATCGGCGGCATCGCCGAGACCCAGGAAATGCTCGACTTCTGTGCGGAGCACGGTCTGGGCGCGGAGATCGAACTCATCGAGGCGAGCCAGGTCAACGAGGCGTACGAGCGGGTCGTGAACTCGGACGTGCGGTACCGCTTCGTGATCGACGCGGCGACGATCTGAGTCCTGCCCGGGCAGATGATCGGCGCCCTCCCCGGGCGGCGGCGGGCTGGTGAGCACAGCCGCCGCGCCCGACCCGGGGGGGCTTTCCCGCCGCCACCGCCCGCGCGGCAGCCGTCGCTCACCGCGCCGGGCACCGGAGGACCATGCGTCGCTGCTCACGCTCGGCGACGACGGCAGACTCGGCCGCTCGAACCGGCTGCCGCGACGGGGATGCGCGATCGCAGTGCCCGCCGGCGGCCGCAGCACACGAGGCACGAGGACGGCCCCGCCGGAACACCGTCCGGCGGGGCCGCTCACGCGTTGCCGCTAGTTGCTGCGGCCCGCGGGATCGTGGGCGACGCTGTCGCGGCCCCCGTCCCCGGGGGCCGGGACCGCGCCGGCGGACCCGGTCCCGGTGGCCCGGTCGCCGTGCCCGGGCCACCAGGCCGCGTGCCCGATGAGCGCGGTGAGACTGGGCGTGAAGAACATCGACATCACGAAGGCGGCGACCGCGATGCCGAAGGAGACGGCGAAACCCATCTCCGTGAGCAGCGAGTTGCCCGCCAGCATCATCGTGGCGAAGGTGGCCGCCAGGATGAAGCCGGCCGCGGCGACGGTCGGCCCGGCGTGCCTGAGTGCCATGCCGGCGGCCTCGCGCGGCTCGCGGCCCTCGCGGGCCTCCTCGCGCAGCCGGGCGATCATGAGGATGTTGTAGTCCGTGCCGATGGCGACCACGAAGAGGTACATGATCACCGGCAGCATGAACATCAGGCCCGAGTGCCCCTGGCCGTTCTGGAAGATCCATACGGTGGCACCGAGGGTGGCGCCGAAGCCCAGGCCCACGGAGGCCATCAGGTACCAGGGTGCGACCACACTGCGCAACAGCAGTCCCAGAATGATCATGATGAGGACCGCGGCGACGGGGAAGACCGTGCGGTAGTCGTGGTTGACCGCGGCGTCGATGTCCTTGTAGATCGAGGACATGCCGCCGACCAGGGCCTCCGTGCCGTCGGGGGCGCCGGCGTGCGCGACGTCGCGCACCCGGCCCACGGCGTCGATGGCCTCGTCCGTCGACGCCTCGTACTTCAGCGTGACCGTGAAGTCGGCGGTGGTGCCCGCCTTGTCGACCTGGGTCATGCGGGCGTCCGCGACCCCGTCCACGGCGCCGAGCTTGCGCACGTAGGAGTCGAACGCGCCCCGGTCCAGCGGCTTGCCGTCGGTGCTGGACAGGTAGACGTCGGTGGGAGCGGCCGCGCCCGCCGAGTACGCCTTCTGCATCTCGTCCTGGGCGACCATGGACTCCTTGGTCTTGGGCATGGACCCGGACGCCAGGTCGAAGGTGGCGTTGAAGTTCAGGATGCCCAGGGACAGCACGACCAGGACGAGTCCGGACAGTCCGGCGGTCAGCGCCGGACGGCGCTGCACTCCGCGGCCGAGGGCGGCGAAGCGGGCGTTCTCCGGTTCCCGCTGCCAGGACTTTGACGGCCAGAAGACCTTCGGCCCGATGAGCGAGACCACGGCCGGGATCAGGGTCAGGCCCGCGACCAGCGTGGCGGCGACCGCGATGGCGAGGGCCGGTCCCATCTGCTTGAGGAAGCCGAGCGTGGACAGCACCAGCGCGAGGAAGGCGATGATGACCGCGCCGGCGGCCGAGGCGATGGCCTCACCGACGCGGTCGACCGCGTTGACCATGGCCTGCTTGGGTTCGTCGCCGGCGCGCAGGCGCTCGCGGTAGCGGAACATCAGGAACAGGAAGTAGTCCGTGCCCACGCCGAAGAGCACGACGATCAGGATCGACGAGATCGAGCTGTTGGCCTGGAGGCCGAACAGCTTGGTGGCGTAGGCGATCAGCCCGTTGGCGACGGCGGACACCAGGCCGATCAGGATCAGCGGCAGGATGGCGAGGATCGGTGCCCGGAAGATGATCAGCAGCGTCACCAGGATGATGACGAAGGTGCCGATGCCGATCAGTGCCTCTCCGCGTTTGGACGAGTCCTGCTGGTCGAGTGCCTGGGCCGCGGAGCCGCCCAGTTTGACCTCCAGGTGCGTGCCCTTGGCGAGTTGCTTGACGTCTTCGCGCAACACCTCGGCCGCGTCGGCCTGTTCGGGCTGACCGGCCTTCTTGCTGTCCATCTGGACCAGGGTCAGGTCGTACCTGCCGTCCTTGGACGGCTGGCCGGGGACGACCTTCTGCACCTGGTCGATGTGCTTCTTGCTCAGTTCGGTGGTGATCCGGGCGACGTCCTGTTTGTCGGCGTCGGTCAGCCGGCCGCCGTCGGTGCGCTGGTACAACGCGATCGCGGACGGCGTGAAGGCGCTGGGGAACGCCTTCTGCTGCAGGTCCGCCGCTCGGATGGATTCGTAACTCTTCGGCAGGAAACTGCTCTCGTCACTGTTCGAAGGCAGGCCGGGAGCCGTGGCGACGATCGCCACCGCGGCGATCAGCCAGGCCACGATCGTCCAGACGGGGTGTCGGACGACAGCGTTGCCTATTCGTCGGAACATGCGGGGGGTCCTCCTGGACAGGAAGATCACCGCAGCCCGGGGAGCGGTCCCCGGCATCGGCGACCCCGGCCGACGCGCGTCCAACGCACCGGCCGGATGGGTGTCTTAAGGGCCACATGGTAGTGACCACGCAAGGGGATCATTCCAGCAGGCGCGCCCCGGCACGACCGGATATCGGGCAGCCGGGACTTCGGGGCCGGATCCTCGCTCGACAGTACGGTGGGTCGCGGTGGCGGCGAGGTCTCGGCCGAGATGACCAGGCCGCGGTGCTCGCCGCGTTCAGCAGCGACGATCGGTCAGGACCAGCACCCCGCGTCCTCGGCACTGCCGTCGGCGTTGGCGCCGACCGAGACCTCGTAGGCGAGGCCTGGACCCACGTCAGGGGCGGGAGACCAGCCGCCGAGGCGGAAGTCGACGGTGAGCACCAGGTGACGGCCGTGGGCGGTCCTGGTCCAGCAGGCGCCTTCCTCGGCGGCCGGAGCCCCGCCGGGGGCGGGGTCGGGCTCGTCGCGCCAGCCCTGAACGGCGGCGGTGCGGGCGTAGTGCTCGATGACCGCCTGGCGGGTGCCGGTGAAGGCGTAGACGCGGTCCGCGTGCAGCCACGCCTTGCCGGGGCTGTCGTCGTCGCAGCCGGTCGACACGGCCGCTCCGCGGTAGTTGGCGGGTTCCCAAGCGCCGTCGGGGGCAGCGGACAGCACCGGTTGGGCGGCGAGGTCCTCGCGGGCGGCCCCGGTGCCGTCGCAGCTCCCGCCGTGCGTGAGGGGGCATCCGCCGCCGAGCAGGGCGGCGGGCAGCACGAGGGTCGCGGTCACAGCCGCGCGGCGGAGTGCGGAAAGCAGGACGGGTGACAACACTGCTCCTGGAGAAGGTGTGATGAGCGCACAGGGGCGGGATGTGTCAGATGCACCGCGAGCGGCTGTCCCCGAAGGTAGCCGTAGCGGTGGAGACAGCTCCGGACGGCGGATGTGCTGAGAGTGCGCCGGTCCGGGAGGCGCGTCTGCGCTGCGGCAGACCGGGTTGGCCGGCGTTGAGCGCGGCGGGGAACACTCGGGGAAGTGCGAAGCCGAGGACGGAGGAACCCAGCCACACCGCGGGCGGCCACGGGACGGAACGCAGGGCCGAGCCGACGGCGAACGCGGCCGGCCCCAGGAGCGCGAGGCGGGCCAGACCTGTCCGGGCGAGGACGCGGGAACTGGCCAGGCCGGCCACCACGGACGCGCCGCCGAGCAGCGCCGCGCCTCGTGCCGGGCGAGCGGGGTGTGGTACGTCCCGTTCTGCGCGTCCATCGGTGAACTCCTGCGCCAGGGGTGGAGGGCGATGGGCGGCCACGCCTGGGCGCGGGTGATCCACCGCCGTGGAGACGCGGGCCGGTATGGCATCACGGGCATATGCCCCGACGTCCCGCCCGAGCAGGGGCTTTGGGTCCTGGACAGTGGGGCGTGGGGAGGCCCGGGCGCCCGTCAGCCGGGCGGCCCACCGGCTCAGGCGGGCTGGATGCGGGCGCGCAGGAGGCAGAACTCGTTGCCTTCGGGATCGGTCAGCACGTGCCAGCTCTCGGTGCCGGTCTGGCCGACGTCGGCGGGAGTGGCGCCGAGGGCGAGCAGGCGCTCCAGTTCGGCGTCCTGGTCGCGGTCGGTGGCGTTGACGTCGATGTGCAGGGGTAGCTTGCCGGCCCGGGCATCGGTGCTGGGGCTGAGGACCAGGGTGGGCTGGGGGCCGCCGAATCCCGCGCCGGGCGGGCCGATCTCGATGCTTCCGTCGTCCTCCCGGCCCAGTTCGACGTAGCCGAGGACCTCGCTCCAGAACGCGGCGAGCCGCTCCGGGTCGGCGCAGTCGAGGACCAGTTCACTGATGCGGCATGCCATGGGCGTCAGTGTAGGCGGGCAGCCGGATCGCCGCGGGTGAGCGGCCACCGGGGCCTGGCCGCGGCGAGGAAACCCGTGACGTACTTCGTGTGCTCGCCCACGACTGAACCCTCACCGGTCAGTGAAGGCTTCCCGATCCCCAAACGGCGCAATGCCTGCTGCCAAGAAGTCACCGGACGATCAGACATGCGGTGTCGAACTTCCAATCTGCTGGAGGCTCCGATGAGTTCGCACCGACGAGGTGATGGGAAGGCGGGCGGCGAGCGCCCCGCGGACGCCCCATGGCGATCAGCTCCCCCGCTCACCGGGTGGCACTGCTTCGAACGGAACCAGGGCCGGCTCTCCGGCGGCCTCTGCGGCATACCGAGGAGGTGCTGATGGCCGCCAAGCCACCTACAGAACGGGGGACTTCGGTCCATGGGCGGTACGGTGCCGTTGCCGCACGAGGTCGGCAGGGCGTGCGGGACGCCGGGGCCGAGGCCTGGATGCCGCGGCTCGTCGGTGGGCGGCGACGCGCCGTCGCCGCCAGGTGTGCCGCCGCCAGGTGTGCCGCGTTCGGCACGTGTGGTCGGCGCTCCTCGACACGTGTGGCCGGCACCCGCGGTCGCGGACCGTGGTGCGGACGCCGTGGCGTGGTGGTGCGGACACGGAGTGGTTCCGACTGCCCGTCCCCCGGTCCGGCCCCGGCCGCGATGGATGCGGGTGGGGCGGCTTTCGCGCCGTCATCCGGGTGTGACGGGTGTGCATTTAAGCTCATGATCATGACACGTCCATACGTGGCTGACGTCGTGTAGGCGGCCCGGTGTGTCGCGCTGTGGGGCATGTGCGCAGGTAGGGGCGTTGCGGGGGCGTCCCGGGCGTCCCCCTGGTGGAGCAGGGAAGCGGCCGTCAGATGTCGTGCCGTGCTCCGAATGCGGCGCTCAAGTGGTGCGGGGCCGCGAGCCCGCACAAGGTGATCACGTCACGACTGTGATCCCGAAGAGCGGGAGTCGTGATGACTCACGAATGGCGAAGGGAACACCCATGCGTATCACTCGTACCCTGTTCACCTCTGCTGCGGTCGCCACCGCCGTGGCCCTCTCAGCTCCGGGAGCGGGTGCCGTGACTGCGGCCACCCTCTCCGGCGTCGTCTCCCACACGGCCGGCGTCACGGCCAAGGGTGACTCCGACGACCACGGCTCGGACGACGGCGGGGACAACGGCGGCGACCGCGGTGGCCGCGGCGGCGACAACGGCGGCGACCGCGGCGGTCGCGGCGGCGACAACGGCGGCGGCGACCGTGGCGGTCGCGGCGGCGACGAAGGCGGACGCGGCGGCGACGAGGGCGGTCACGGCAAGGACAAGCCTCGCGGCGGCGTCCACGCCGGCGGCGGCTTCCTCGCCCTGGCTCCCACCGGCGACAACGGCGGCGACGACAACGGCTCCGACCGTGGTGGCCGCGGCGGCGACAACGGCGGCGACCGCGGCGGTCGCGGCGGCGACAACGGCGGCGGCGACCGTGGTGGCCGCGGCGGCGACGAAGGCGGACGCGGCGGCGACAACGGCGGCGACCGCGGTGGCCGCGGCGGCGACGAGGGCGGTCACGGCAAGGACAAGCCTCGCGGCGGCGTCCACGCCGGCGGCGGCTTCCTCGCCCAGGACTCCAACAGCATGGGCGCGGGTGCCGCGCTGGTGCTCGGCGGTCTGGGGGTCGGCGCCTACATGCTGCGTCGCCGGCGCGCCGCGGACGGCTCCGCTGCCTGACCGGTCTCCGGTCGGCCACGCACCGCTGTCGCGGGTTCCGTAGCCCCGCGCGCTCCGGGCGACATGCCCGGAGCGTGGCAGGGGCCGAGGCGACGGAGTGTCCGCCGGCCCGCAGCCATCCTCATCACCACCGGTTCATGAAAGGCACCGAGCATGTCCGTGCAGCAGCCGTCCCAGAACGAGCAGTCCGGGACCAGGCACAGGGGTCCTCACCGACGTCGGCTGCTGTGGCCCGCGGCGGCGGTCGGACTGGGGCTCGTGCTGATCCACAACTCACTCGGCACCACCACGCAGGCGAGTCTGCCGTACCCGGCCCGCTCCAAGACGGTCGCACCGGCGACCCCGCGGCCGAAGGCCTCCCCGAGTCCCGACGGCCCGGCCCTGCCCCGGTCGGAGCCGAAGCGGATCTCGATCCCGGACATCGGCGTGGACGCGCCGTTCACCAATCTGTCGATCGGCACCTCGGGACAGCTGAACGCGCCGCCGGCCGACGACACCAATCTGGTCGGCTGGTTCCAGGGCGGGGCGTCGCCGGGTGAGCGCGGCGCGTCGATCGTCGTGGGCCATGTCGACACGAAGACCGGTCCCGCGGTCTTCGCCGGCCTGTCGACGCTGGAGCCCGGCAGCGACATCGACATCACGCGGGCGGACGGCACGGTCGCGAGCTTCAAGGTCGACGCCCTGGACACCTTCAGCAAGGCGGACTTCCCCGACGAGGAGGTCTACGCCGACACCCCCGACGCGGAACTGCGTCTGATCACCTGCGGTGGGCCCTACGACCGCACCGCGCAGGACTATGAGGCCAACCTGGTGGTGTTCGCCCACCTCGACTCCACCGAGCCGGCCGAGTGACCCTTCCCGGCGACAAGGAGCACAGCATGCCGACGGACCCGGTCGGACGATTCCTGGCGGCCCTCGACCCGGAGCACCGGGACGCCGTCGCCGCCGGGCCGCGTGAGGAGCAGGAGCGGCTCGCGGCGGCCTGGGAACGCGAACTCGAGGCGGACGACGAGCTGGACACCCTCGACGAGCTGTCCCCGTCGGCGGCGGAGGCCGAGGCGGCCCGGCGCGTCATGGAGCGGCAAGCCGGTTAGGGCGCCGCCGGCGCCTCGTGGGACGGCCCTTGGACGGCCCGGCGGTGTCCGCCGGGCCGTCGGCCGTGCCGCGGTCAGGGGGTGCGCGGGGTGACGGCCGCCTTGTACGTCCGCGACACCGGAGCCGGCCGTCTCGAGACGTGCCACCGACTCCCAGGCCACGGGTCAGACAGCCGTGCAGGGCCTCCGCGTCCCGGCGCGACCCGCGTGCCGCCTGGTCACGCGTGCACCCAGGTGGCGTATGCGGCGCGGTGGCGTGTGCCACGGGTCGGGGCACTCACGGGGACGGGGCGCTCCCCCTTCCTCGCCGGGACGGTCCGTTCCGCACGTCCGGTGCCGTACGCCGACACACACTGTTCATGTTCGCGGTGGAATCCCCCTGTCACGCGCGGGCGTTGTACCGGCATGACTGTGGGAGCGACCATCGACACGACCGGATCCCCCTTGCCCGTCGAGGAGGTGGTGCGCCAGGCGCGTGAAGCGCGGGCGTCCGGACTCACCTCCCTCTGGTTCGGCCAGACCTTCGGCTACGACTCGCCGACGATCGCCGCGATCGTCGGCCGCGAGGTGCCCGACATCCACCTCGGCACGTCCGCGCTCCCGGTGTTCGGCCGGCATCCGCTGCTCGTCAACAGCCAGGCGCAGACCGTGCAGGCCGCCACCGGGGGCCGCTACCATCTCGGGCTCGCCCTCGGCACCAAGCTGTTCACGGAGGGCGCCTTCGGGCTGCCCTTCGAGCGGCCGGTCGCCCGGCTGCGGGAATTCCTCACCGCGCTGCGCCAGTTGACCGAAACCGGCCGGTCCGAGTTCGAGGGAGAACTGCTCACCGCGCGCACCCCGCTGCCCGCGTCCGTGCCCGGCGCCGAACCCCGCGTGCCGCTGCTGGTGGCCGCGATGGGCCCGCAGGCGCTGCGGGTCAGCGGCCGCCTGGCCGACGGCATCCTGCCCTACCTCGCCGGCCCGCGTGCCCTGGAGGAGCACATCGTCCCGGCCCTCACCCGGGCCGCCGAGGAGGCCGGCCGGCCCGCGCCGCGCGTGGTCGCCTTCGTGCCCGGCGTCGTCACCTCCGCCCCCGACCGGGTCCGCACCGCGGCCCACGAGGCGCTCGGCTTCTACCAGCAGATCCCCTCCTACGCCCGGGTGATCGAGCAGTCCGGCGTCTCCCACCCGGTGGACCTCGCGGCCATCGGCGACGAGAAGGACCTCGCCGACACGGTCCGCCGCTACCGCGACGCCGGCGCCACCCAGGTCGTCGTCTCCGCGAGCGAACTCGGCGGCCCGGAGGACCGGTTGCGCACCTGGGAGGTGCTGGGAAGCCTGGCCTGACCGGTCCCCCGGGCGCGTCCTCTGCGACGATGGCGACGAAGGTCGCCGCGGACTGGGGGCGGGTGCGGGAGGTCGGCTGATGGACGGCGGGGCGCGGAGCGCCGGAACTCTCGGCAGGGGTGCGGGGGCCGCGAGTCTGCGCGCCCTGCTGTCCTTCGACGACGGGGAGGCCGTCCGGCTGCTGTGCGCACCGGCCGGAGCGGACACCGCCGTCGCTCATGTCGCCGTGGGCTTCGACGACTTGGTGCCGGGGCGGGAGCACGCGCTGCTGCTGGCCGTGGGCGCGCCCGCCGTGCCCTCGACCGTCCGGCGGGCGGCACGGCGCGGGGTCCGTGCCGTCGTACTGGGCGACTCGCCTGCTCACGAGCCCGATGCGCGGGCGGGGTTGGTCACGGCGGCCGAGGAGACCGGCGTCGCCCTGCTCGCCCGCGCCGAGGGGGCCGACTGGGGCCAGGTGGCCGCGCTGCTGCGCAGCGCCCTGGCCTACGCCGTCGCCGGGCGGACCGGTCCGGACGCCGGGGCCGCCGAGGCGGGCGAGGAGGCCTCCTCGCTCGCCGCACTCGCCGCTCAGGTGGCCGTCCGGGTCGGCGGCTCCATCACCATCGAGGACACCCGGCTGCGGGTCCTGGCCCACTCCGCGACCGGCGATGAGGCCGATCCGCTGCGCCGCACCACGATCCTGGGCGGCCGGGTGCCCTCGTGGCGGATCGCCGAACTGCGGCACAGCGGTCTGCTGCGCGCGCTGTGGACCTCGCCGGAGGTGATCCACCGGCCGGCCGACGCGGACGGGCCCGAACGGCTGGTGGTCGCGGTGCGCGGCGGGCGCGAGGTGCTGGGCTCGATCTGGGCGGCGGCGGACGGCGGCCCGCTGGCTCCCGACGCCGCCGCCCATCTGCGGGCGGCGGCGGGACTGGCGGCTCCGCTGCTGGTCGGCGAGCGGCTGCGGGAGAGCGGGACGGCACGACGCCGTGAGTCCGCGCTGCGCGGGCTGCTGGAGGGTTCCGGTCACCGGCGTACACATGCCTGGTCGCTGGGTCTGTCAGCGGACACGGCGTGCGCGGTCGTCGTGGCCGAGCGCCGGGCCGACGCGCCGGGCGTGGCGGGCGCCGACCGGGCGCTGGACGTGCTGGCGCTTCAGGCCGCGGCCCTGCGTCCGGGGACCGGGGTGGTGCGGGACGGGGACCGGCTGGTGCTGCTGGTCGTCTGCGACACGCCACCGCCCGGAGGGAACGGCTCGCCACCGCCCGGGGGGAACGGGCAGGGCGGCCTCGCCGAGCGGGACGGGCGGTCTCGTCGGCGGACGCCGGGAGGGCGCGGGCGCGACGAGAAGGGCCGGACCGGCGCGGCGGGCGGGGAAGCGGAGGAGAGCGGAGGCGAGGAGGACGGGATGAGCGCGGAGGCCGGGGAAGTGCTCGCTCTCGTCCGGGAGTTGGACCTGTCGGCCGCGGTGGTGGCCGGGGCCGCCCCGGTGTGGGTGGGGGCCGGCCCCGTACTGCCCTCGGTGCGGGCCGCGGAGTCCCGCGAGCGCGCCGAACTCGTCGTGCGGGCGCTGCGGGAGCGGGAGACGCGCGCCCTGGCCGCCGGGCTGCCCCGGCCGTCGCGGCACTCCGGGCCGTCCGGGGTGGACACGACGCTGGAGGTCCTGCGTGTGCTGGACGCCGCGCGGCCGGTGTGGGAGTCGGGGGCGGGACCGGTGCACACGTTCGTGCGGACGGACGCCGCCGCGGGCGGTGAGCTGCTGCGGACGCTGGCCGCGTTCCTCGACGCCGGGGGCGATGTGCAGGCGGCCGCGCGGCGGCTCGTCGTCCATCCCAACACCCTGCGCTACCGGCTCGGGCGCGTCCGCGAGCGGTACGGCATCGACCTGGCCGATCCGGACACCCGGCTCCTGGTCGCGCTGGCCGCCCGGCTCACCGTTCCCCCGCCCGGGTGACCGGCCCGGCGGGAGCCGTGCCGGGTCCGCCGGGTGTGTTGTGCGGGTGTACGAAGAAGTGGTCCGGCTTTGTGGCGCGGTCCGAAGACGTCCGGGCCGGCCGGGCGCGACGCTGGTGCCCGGTCCGCCGCCCGCGTGACGGCGCGCGGCCGGGACCGCACTGCCGCCGCCGAACGAGGAGACCCCCAGATGCCCGCCTCCGCCGACCGCACACCGGGCCCGACGCCCGGCCCCCTGCCCGCCGAGAACACACCCGGCGCGCTGCCGGCCGAGGACGCGCCCGGGCCGCTGGCGGGAGAGCGTGTGTCCGTGGAGCGAGTCCTGCGGCGTGCCGTGGCCGAGGGGATCCTCGGCCCCCGGCAACCGGTGGCCGGGTTCATCGACGTGCGGGGTGTGCGCGAGAGCGTCGCCGGACTGCACGCGGCGTTCACACGTGTGCCGGACGTCCTCCACACCTTCGCGGTGAAAGCCTGTTCCCTGGTGCCGGTGCTGCGGCTGTTGCGCGAGACCGGCATGGGCTGCGAGGTCGCCAGTCCCGGCGAACTGCGGCTCGCCCTGGACGCGGGGTTCCCGCCGGAGCGCATCGTCCTGGACGCGCCCGCCAAGACGCGTCCGGAGATCGCGCGGGCGCTGGCCCTGGGGGTGGCGCTGAACGCCGACAACCTCGACGAGCTGGACCGGATCGACGCGCTGCGCCCGCCCGGCTGCGCCTCCGTGCTGGGGCTGCGGGTCAATCCGCAGGTCGGCGGCGGGGCGATCGAGGCCATGAGCACCGCGACCCGGCACTCGAAGTTCGGTGTGGCACTGGGCGACCCGGGCGCCCGGGAGCGGGTCGTCGAGGCCTTCGTGCGGCGGCCCTGGCTGACCCGGCTGCACGCGCACGTCGGCTCGCAGGGGTGTCCGCTGCCGCTGATCGCCGAAGGGCTGGCCGCCGCGTACCGGCTGGCCGAGGAGATCAACGAACGGGCCGGGCGCCGACAGGTCACCAGTCTCGATCTCGGCGGCGGGCTGCCGGTGAACTTCGCCGACGACAGGACACTGCCCACCTACGCCGACTACGTCGCCGCCCTGGACGCCGCCGAGCCGGGCCTGCTGGGCGGGCGGTACGGGATCGTCACCGAGTTCGGCCGCTCCCTCCTCGCCAAGAACGGCTTCATGGCGGCGGTCGTGGAGTACGTCAAGGACGCGGGCGGGCGGCGGGTCGCGCTCACCCATGCCGGGGCGCACATCGCCACGCGCACGGTGTTCATGCCCGAGGCGTGGCCGCTGCGGGCGTCGGCGTACGGGCCGGACGGCGGCGCGAAGCGGGCTCCCCTGCTGCGGCAGGACGTGGCGGGGCCCTGCTGCTTCGCCGGTGACGTGGTCGCGCACGACCGGGCGCTGCCCGAGCTGGCCGAGGGCGATCTGGTGGTGCTGCACGACACCGGGGCCTACTACTTCTCGACGCCCTGGGCGTACAACAGCCTGCCGCGGCCCGCGGTGTACGGCTGTGCGGAGGCCGACGGGCGCATCGTGTTCGCGACGGTCCGGCGCGCGCAGACGCTGCGGGAGATCTCCGAGGAGAGCGGGCTGGCCCATGCCGACGCCCTGGTGGGGCCGCTGACGGAGGCGCGGCCGCCGTTCTGAGGCACGGGCGGCGTCCCGGGGACGGCCCGTCGGGAGCGCCGCGGAAGAACGGCCGACGTATGCCGTTCCCAAAGAACAGCTTTGATGTTCTCAAAGTACAAGTGTTAACGTTTCTGCCATGAAGTCAGCAGCAGCGCACCGCGCCGACGCCTCTCACGGCGCCGGCCGCGTCGTCATGGGCGTCGCGCTCGTGGCGCGTCTGCACGTCGATCTCTGCCGCTGCATGTCCGCGGTCTGTCGCGCCTGACCGCGCTCCCCCTCGCAGCGGCGCCGTCGACGCTTCTCTCACGGTCGCCGCTTCCTTGTTGCCCGTTCCTCCCGTCCCCTTCCGTGCGTCTCCCAGCTGGAGTGTGTCCGTGTCCGACGCCACCGATCCCAAGCCCGCGAAGCGCGGCTTCCGGATACCCGTACCGTTCTGGGCCCAGGTCCTGCTCGGCCTCGCCGTCGGACTGGTCCTCGGGTTCGTCGCCCGCACCTACGACGTGTCATGGCTGGCCACCACCCTCGACAAGGTGGGCGGCATCTTCGTGCAGCTGCTGAAGCTGGCCGTGGCCCCGCTGGTCTTCTTCGCGATCATGGTGTCCATCACCAATCTGCGGAAGGTCAACAACGCGGCCCGGCTGGCCGGCCGGACCCTGCTCTGGTTCATGATCACCTCGCTGATCGCGGTGGTCATCGGTCTGGCCATCGGCCTGATCTCCAACCCGGGCTCCGGCTCCGACCTCACCGCGGCCGACGGCGCCAAGCCGGACCACGCCGGCAGCTGGCTGGACTTCCTCACCGGCATCATCCCGACGGACGTCGTCACCCCGTTCACCGAGCTGAACGTGCTCCAGATCGTCTTCATGGCGGTCGTCGCCGGCATCGCCATCCTGAAGATCGGCACGAAGGCCCAGCCGATCCTGACCCTGTCCGAGTCGGTCCTGGAGCTGCTGCAGAAGGCCCTGTGGTGGGTGATCCTGCTCGCCCCGATCGGTTCCGCCGGTCTGATCGGCCGCGCGATCGTGGAGTACGGCTGGAACCTTCTCGGCGACTACGCCACCTTCACCGCCGACATCTACATCGGCTGCGCGCTGGTCCTGTTCGGCGTCTACCCGCTGCTGCTCGGCACCGTCGCCAAGCTGAACCCGCTCCAGTTCTTCAAGGGCGCCTGGCCCGCGATCCAGCTGGCGTTCGTCTCCCGCTCCTCGGTCGGCACCATGCCGGTCACCCAGCAGTCGGCGATCCGCCTCGGCGTCCCGAAGGACTACGCCTCCTTCGCCGTGCCGTTCGGCGCGACGACCAAGATGGACGGCTGCGCGGCGATCTACCCGGCCATCTCCGCGATCTTCGTGGCGCAGATCTTCGACGTGCCGCTGGGCATCAAGGAGTACCTGCTCATCGCGTTCGTCTCGGTGATCGGCTCGGCGGCCACCGCCGGTCTGACCGGTGCGACGGTCATGCTGACGCTCACCCTGTCCACCCTCGGCCTGCCGATGGAGGGCGTGGGTCTGCTGCTGGCCATCGACCCGATCCTGGACATGATGCGCACCGCCACCAACGTGGCCGGCCAGGCCCTCGTCCCGGTCCTCGTCTCCGCCCGCGAGAACATCCTGGACCGGACGAAGTACGACACCGCGTCGGCCTCCGCCGTCGACGACCTGGAGAGCGTCTACAGCGAGCCGCAGCCCGCGGCGGCGTCGGCCGCCTGACACCTCCCGGGGCCCGCACCCGGCTCCTGCTCGCCCCCTGCCGACAGCTTTCGGCAGGGGGCGGAGCTGTGGGCGGCGGGGCGCGAAGGGGCCGGCCGGGGGGCGGGGAGGCGTACCCTGCCCGCATGGACGCTCGTGTGCTGCCCGATCCGCCGATGAGCGGCGCGATGTCACCGCCGTCCGCGCCGCTCCGGAGCCGCGCCTTCGAGGCGGTCTCACGGCTGCTGGAGGCGGGGCGCGTCCTCGTACTCAGCGGCGCCGGCATCTCCACCGAGTCCGGCATCCCCGACTACCGCGGGCCCACGGGCAGCCGCCGCCGGCACACGCCGATGACCTACCAGGAGTTCACCGGCAGCGAGGAGAGCCGCCGCCGCTACTGGGCCCGCAGCCATCTGGGGTGGGAGACGATCACCGCCGCGCGGCCGAACGCCGGGCACCGGGCGGTCGCCCGCCTTGCCTCGGCCGGCGCCGTCTGCGGCGTCATCACCCAGAACGTGGACGGCCTGCACGCGGCGGCGGGTACCCGCGAGGCGGTCGAACTCCACGGCAGCCTGCACCGGGTCATCTGCCTGACCTGCGGCAACACCGTCTCGCGTGCGCATCTCGACCAGCGGCTGCGGGAGGCCAACCCGGGCTTCCGCGACCTCGCCGCCCGGGTCAACCCCGACGGCGACGCGGAACTGGCGCCCGAGCAGGAGGCCCATTTCCATACGGTGCCCTGCCAGGTGTGCGGCACCGGGACGCTCAAGCCGGACGTGGTCTTCTTCGGCGAGAACGTACCCAAGCCGCGGGTGGCGCAGTGCTACGAGCTGGTCGACGCGGCGTCCGCGCTGCTGGTGGCCGGGTCCTCGCTGAGCGTCATGTCCGGCCTGCGGTTCGTGCGCCGGGCGGCGAAGCAGGGCAAGCCGGTCGCCATCGTCAACCAGGGGGCGACGCGCGGCGACGACCTGGCCGCCGTACGGCTCGGGCTGCCCCTCGGCGCCACCCTCACGCGGCTCGCCGACCGGCTCGGCGCATAGGCGCGGACACCGGCGCCAGGGCTCGGAGGCAGGCCGCCCGCCCGGCTCAGACCGTCTTGCGGGCGGCCCGGTACAGCGCCTCGGAGGTGGACAGCAGCTCGCGCTGCTCCTCCTCGGAGCCGACCATCGGCTGGGAGCCGTGCAGCGGCACCTGTGCGCTCTCGGGCAGGAACTTCACGGTGACCAGGCCGATGACGCCGGCCGCCATCAGATAGTAAGCGGGCATCAGATCGTTGCCGGTGGCGCCGACCAGGGCGGCGGTGACCAGCGGAGTGGTGCCGCCGAACGCGGCGACGGCGAAGTTGAAGCCGATGCCCATGGCGGCGTAGCGGACGGCGGTCGGGAAGAGCGCGGGCAGGGTGGCGGCGCTCGGCGCGGCGAAGCCGGCCAGCAGGGTGGAGAGGATCAGCACGCCGAGGATCGGCGGCCAGGTGCCGTGCGCCTTGATCAGCAGGAAGGCGGGGACGGCCAGGACGATCATCGCGGCCGCCGCGACCGCGTACACCGGGCGGCGGCCGACGTGGTCGCTGAGCCGGCCGACGAAGGTGATGAGCAGCACGATCCACACCATGCCGAGCAGCACCAGGAGGTCGGCGGAGCCGCTGGAGCGGTGCAGGGTCTCGGTCTGGTAAGTGGGCAGGTAGCCGGTCACCATGTAGTTGGTGACGTTGTAGAGCAGCACGATGCCCATGCAGACCAGCAGGGCCTTCCAGTGCTTCCTGACGATGGTCTTGAACTCGCTGCCCGCCGACTTCTGGGCGAGGGACTTCTCGTGCTCGTCCAGCTGCTGCTGGAAGGCCGGCGACTCCTCCAGCCTGAGCCGCATGTACAGGCCGATGGCGCCGAGCGGTCCGGCGATGAGGAACGGCACCCGCCAGCCCCAGGCGAGCATCTGGGCGTCGGTGAGGGCGAGGTTGAGGACCGTGACCAGGGCGGAACCGAGCGCGTAGCCGACGAAGGTGCCGAAGTCGAGCCAGCTGGAGAGGAAGCCGCGGCGGCGGTCGGGCGAGTACTCGGCCACGAAGGTGGTCGCACCGCCGTACTCGCCGCCGGTGGAGAAACCCTGCACCATACGGGCGAGCAGCAGCAGGACGGGGGCGGCGATGCCGATGGTGGCGTAGCTCGGGATCAGGCCGATGGCGAACGTCCCGATCGCCATCATGATCATGGTGGTGGCGAGGACCTTCTGCCGGCCGAGCCGGTCGCCGAGGGGTCCGAACACCAAGCCGCCGAGCGGCCGTACGACGAACGCGGCCGCGAAGGTCGCGAAGGAGGAGATCACCTGGGCGCCCGGGGAGGCGCCGGGGAAGAACACCTTGCCGATGGTGGCGGCGAGGTAGCTGTAGACGCCGAAGTCGAACCACTCCATGCAGTTGCCGAGGGCGGAGGCGCCGACCGCCCGTTTGAGCAGGGGCGGTTCCACGACCTGCACGTCCTCCTCGCGCAGCGCTCTCCTGCTGCGCCTGAGCCTGCGGGTCAGCTCCTCGCGGACCTGCCGCGGCATCGTCGCGAGAGCTTCCCTCAGCCGCTCCGTGCCGAGGGGGTCGGTCTGTCCTTCAGGTGTCACATCGGCCACCACACCACCTTGCCCCCGAATTCGCATTCGTAACGTGGCGATGTGCGAAGAAGATCGTCAGGTGGTGTGCGGGTCCGCCGGACGCGCGGGGGCGCCCTGCCGGGCGGTGTCGACGAGGGCGCGCAGGCAGGCCATGAAGAGGGGGTGGTGCGCGGGCGCGTCGTCGTGCCGCAGGACGGCGCCGAAGTACTGGCTCAGGGCGCCGCCCACGGCGGAGCCGATGACGGCGTGCATCGGGTGGGTCTCGGGCAGTCCGGTCGCGGCGGCGAGCGCGGGGCCGGTGAGGCGTACCGCTTCGGCCAGCTGGCTGCTGCCGTGCGCCTCGAGCGCGGGGTTGGCCTCGAACATCGCGGTGAGCAGGGCCAGCAGCTCCGGGTCCAGGGCGTCGGCCTCGCCGGTGAGCCAGATGTCGACGACGTCCAGGAAGCCGGCGCCGGGGCGGGCCGTGAAGACGGCGGAGAGCCGGGCCGCGATCTCGTTCGGCACGGACAGGGCGATGTCGTGCTTGGAGGGGAAGTACAGCGAGACGGTGCGGGGGGCGACCTCGGCCGCCTGGGCGATGTCGGCGATGGTGGTGCCGTCGTAGCCCCGCTCGGCGAACAGGCGCATGCCCGAGCGTCTGATCGCCTCCCGGCGCCGGGCCTTGCTCCGCTCCCGGTGGGAGGTTCCGCTCTCGCCAGTCATGGCCCGTAGCGTAGCCGGGGCGGGCGGCGCACGGACGGGGCCGTCGCGGTGGACTGCCCCCGTCCGTGCGCCCTTGGGTCCGGGATGCGTGTGAGGCGGGCCGGTCACGCCTCGTCCCAGGTGACGAGCATCTTCGAGAAGCCCTTCACCCCGGAGCCGGTCTTGCGTTCGAGGTCGGCGCCGGTGCCGGCCAGACGCAGGCCGGGCAGCCGGGTGAGGAGGGTGCGCAGGGTCACCTGGAGTTCCATCCGGGCCAGTTGCGCGCCCAGGCAGTGGTGCGGGCCGTGGCCGAATCCGACGTGGGAGGCCTCCTGCCGGGTCACGTCCAGTTGCTCGGGGCAGGTGAAGACGGCGGCGTCGCGGTTGGCCGCCACGTTGGAGGTGACGACGGGTTCGCCGGCGCGCACCACGCCGCCGCTCAGCTCCACGTCCTCCAGGGCGTAGCGGGCGATCCCGGCGTCGCCGAGCGGCACGAACCGCATCAGCTCCTCCACCGCCTGGGGCACGAGGTCCAGGTCGGCGCGGAGGCGGGCCAGCTGGTCGGGGTGGTCGAGCAGTGTGTACACGAAGTTCGGGATCTGGCTGGCGGTCGTCTCGTGGCCCGCGACGAGCACGCCGACGCCCATGGCCACGAGTTCGTCCTCCGAGAGCCGCTCCTCCTCGTCGCGGGCGGCGACCATCACGCCGAGCAGGTCGTCCGTGGGCTCCGTGCGTCGTTCGGCGATCAGGGCGGCCATGTAGGCGGACAGTTCGTCGGCGTACCGCTCCACCTCCTCCGGGGTGAAGCGGGTGGTGGACAGCAGGGCGTCCGACCAGAGCCTGAAGCGGGTACGGTCCTCCAGCGGCACGCCGAGCAGCTCGCAGATCACCGTGACGGGCAGCGGCAGGGCGAAGCCGGCCACCAGGTCGGCGGGCGGCCCCTGGGCGATCATGGCGTCGACGAGTCCGTCGGCGATCGCCTGGGCGCGCACCCGCAGTTCCTCCACCCGGCGGACGGTGAAGGCCTTGGCGACCACACGCCTGAGCCGGGTGTGCTCGGGCGGGTCGAACTCCAGGATGTTGCCGGGCAGGCCGCGGTAGGGACGGGTGCGGGGCTCGTCCTCGGTGACCGCGCGGGCCCGGCTGAAGCGGGGGTCGCCCAGTACGGTCTTCACGTCCTCGTAGCGGGTCACCAGCCAGGCCGGCTCGCCGTGCGGCAGCCGTACCGGGCACAGCGGCTCGTTCTCGCGGAGCTGTTCGAAGCGCGGTTCGACGTAGAGCTCGTCGGTCACCTTGAACGGGTAGGGCCGAGGACTGCTGATGGTCATAAGGGGTGCCGCCTCTCGTGGGGGGAGAGCCGTCCGCACGGGACCGCGCGCCGGTCATACCGCCTCGGAGGGCGGCCGGTGCTCGCGTCCGGTGCCCGGACCGTCGCGTTTCTCCAGTATTCGGCACCCTAGGCAATCGTGCAGGGGGCTGCAATATTGCTTTCGGACGTACGGTTCCTGGCCGGTACCGTCGCCCGGCGCGCGGGCGTCTTTGGGCTTCCCGGGACGGCCGCACGGGCGTCACGGATGCGGCGGGGCGGAGGCCGGTGTCTCCGGCCCCCACCCCTGGACCGGGGCTATCCGGTCGTCACGGATTGACGCAGCCGATCGAGCCGATCGGGTAGTCGTTGCCCGTGGACGTGGCGGTGAAGCCGAAGGTCACGCTGCCGTCGGGCGGCACGACCCGGTTGTAGTCCGCGTTCGTGACCGTGACCGTGCCGTCTGCGGCCGTCGTCAGGGCGCCGTTCCACGCGGTGCCGATCCGGGTGCCGGCACCCGGCTTCCACGCCACCGACCAGCCGTTCAGCGGCGTGGTGCCGTGGTTCATCACCTCCACCGAGCCCTGGAACCCGCCGCTCCAGGAGTTGGTCACGGAGTACACGGCCATGCAGGAGCCGGTGTGCGGGTCGCTCGGGGTGGGGGTGGGGGTGGGGGTCGGCGTGGGGGTGGGGGTGGGGGTCGGCGTGGGGGTGGGGGTGGGCGTCGAGGAGCCCTGGCCGCGGATGCCGGTCACCTCGCCGTGGCCGCCGTCGAAGACGACGTCCGAGCAGGAGAAGAAGTTCTCCTGGCTGTCCGAGCGCACCCACTGGATGAACACCAGCGCGTCGCCGGAACGGCCGGAGGGCAGCTTCAGGTCCCAGTAGTAGTGGCCGCCGTTGGTGCCGGGCGAGCCCACTTGCGGCGGGTTGGTGACCGTCTGGATCAACTCCAGGTCGGACCAGCGTAGTTGCGAGGACGGTGACCAGCCCGCCTTGGTCACGTAGACCCGGAAGTCGCCCGGGTGCGCGGCCCAGTTGCTGTACTGCGCCTGGATCGTCGCGCCGGAGGTGAGGTGCGTCCTCGGCCAGTCGGAGCGGGCGGCGTTGTAGGCCGAGAAGTCGTACGGCGACCTGTCGCCCGCGCTGCACAGGGTGCCGTCCGGCACGTAACCGGCGCCCCGGCCGCCGGCGTTGGAGTCGAGCACGGCGAACCAGTTGTACAGCGCCGTCGCGCCGCTCTTGGCCAGCGCGTCCTTGCACGCGGGGTTCGTCGGGTCGAGGGCGCCGGTGCTGGTCTGGGCGTCCAGATAGCACAGGTAGGTGCGCGATCCGGGGAGCATCGCCACGCCGTGCGCTTCGGCGCGGCCCTGCCCGAGGAGGGTCAGCCCCAGGGCCGCGAGGAGGGTGGCGAAGGCCGCCGCCACCGACAGGAGTCTGCTGCGTCGAGCCACGTTCGGTCCTTCCGTCGGACGAGGTCGATCGGTTGGGTTGTCGCCGTGATCAGCTGCGTTGCGTCGTGATCCGTGCGTTCTCGTCGTGCGGTGTCCGGTGGGTGCTGGAGCCCTCGTCCGCCCGGGGGAGGCGCCGCCGGACGGACGAGGGAGCGGGACCGGCGGCATGTGAGCGCTCCCGCTCCACCCCACGGAAGTGGGAGCGCTCCCAGCACCGGTTGCACGGGACTGTAGGAGCAACGCATGTCCCTGACAAGACTGTGGACGGAAGGAGGTGGGAGACGGTGACCGAAGGCCTGGTCAGAGGGCTTTCGGTGGGCGCGGGGAACGTGGTGCGCGGCCCGGCGCGCCCCCGAAAAGTTTCGATGTGCAAGGCCTGCCGTACGGCGCGGGTCCCGGCAGGGAGCGCGGCACGAGTCCCGCACCGTCCTCAGGCCGACTCGCGGATCACCAGTTCGGTGGGCAGCACCACGTGCCGCGGGACCGTCTGGCGGTCCTCCATCTCCGCCAGCAGCAGGCGGACCATCGCACGGCCGATCTCCGCCATCGGCTGGCGGACGGTGGTGAGCTGCGGGACGGTGTCCCGGGCCAGCGGGAAGTCGTCGAAGCCGATCACGGCGACGTCCTCGGGCACCCGGCGGCCGGCCTCCCGCAGGGCGGTCAGCGCCCCGGCGGCGGTGGTGTCGGAGGCGGCCAGCACCCCGTCGACGTCCGGGTGCCGCGCGAGGAGTTCCGCCATCGCGCGGCGGCCGCTCGCCTCGGTGAAGTCGCCCTCGGCCGTCCAGGACGGTCCGCCGTCCAGGCCCGCCCGCGCCAGGGCCTCCCGGTAGCCCTGCAGCCGGCACTGGGCGACGTACATGTCCAGCGGCCCGGTGATGGCGGCGATCGCGGTGCGGCCCCGGCCGAGGAGACGGTCGACGGCGTCGCGGGCTCCGCCGGTGTTGTCCGCGTCGACGTAGGCGACGCGTTCGCCGCCCGAGCGCCGGCCGAGCAGGACCGTGGGCAGCCGGGCCTCGGCGAGCATGTCGGGCAGCGGGTCGTCGGCGCGTACCGACACGAGCAGCACTCCGTCGACCCGGCCGCCGCGCGCGTACTCCACGAACCGCTTGCGCTCGTCGTCGGTGCGGATGAGGGTGAGCAGGAGCTGGACGCCGGTCTCGGCGAGGGCGTCGCCGACGCTGTGCACGGTCTCGGCGAAGAACGGCTCGCCGAACAGCCGCCAGTCCCGCTCCGTCATGGCGAGCGCGACCGCGTCCGCGCGCCGTCCCGCCAGGGAGCGGGCCGCCAGATTGGGGACGTAGCCCAGTTCCGCGATGGCCTCGCGCACGGCGCGGCGGGTCGACTCCTTCACACCCGCCGCGTTGTTGACGACGCGCGAGACGGTGCCCCGCCCGACACCCGCGCGGGCGGCCACCTCCTCCAGCGTCGGCGTGTCCGGGCGCCGCCTGCCCATGGCCACCTCCCCCAAGGAAGCTCCGATCCTACGGCCCCGGCGCGCCGCACGTCCCCCTGTCCGGTCCCCGGTGCCCGCCGCCGCCCCGGCAGCGGGCGGGCGAAGAGGTGACCGATGGCTTCCGGCGGCCTCCGGCACCGTGAGATTCGCGGGGGGTGGGGTAGGTGATGTTCCAGCCAGTGAATCGCGCACATCAGTGGAGGACCCCATGTTCGAGGCCCAGGACATCCGCGAGTGGCGGGGACACCCCGTGCACGGGGGCGACGGCAGCAAGATCGGCGAGCTGGAGGCCGTCTACGTCGACACGATCACGGACGAGCCGTTCTTCGCCACCGTGAAGACGGGCATGCTCGGCCGGCAGCGGCTGGTGTTCGTGCCGCTCGCCGGGGCGACCGTGAGCCCCGGCCACCTGAACGTCGCCTACGACAAGAAGTACGTCAAGGACGCCCCGTCCATCGACACCGACGGGGAGCTTCCCGTTGGGGACGAGCCGGCGGTGTTCGAGCACTACGGGCTGCCGTACGAGACCGGCGCCACCGGGCAGCGGCGGCTCGCCCGCCGCTGAGGCGCCGGCCCCACGGGGCCCCCGCCCGGCCCGGGCCCCCGAGTCCCTGACCATCACCGTCCCGGCAGCGCTTCGCCGGCGGCCCGAGAAAGCGATCGGAAAATGCTGGCCCTCTTCCTGTTCCTCGTCCTGGTGGCCGTCGTCCTCGGAGTGATCGGCGTCGCCGCTTCCGGTCTGATGTACCTGCTGATCATCGGCATCGTGGTGTTCGTCGCCGATGTGCTGCTGCTGGGCCTCAGGCTCGGCGGCCGGCGCGGCAGGCGGCCGGCGCGCTGAGCGCGGCATGGCGGAGCCCGCCGGTGATCCGGCGGGCTTCCCTTCGCGTCAGGGCCCGGGCGGGTCAGAACCTGGGGGTCGCCGCCTGGCTCTCCACCAGTCGCGCGGCCTCCTCGGGCGTCGCCACCGACGGCGGGGAGCCCGCCAGCGGGCGGCGCGCCGTCTCCTTCATGCAGGCCACCGCGATCGCCCCGACCAGGGCCGCCGCCATCGCGTAGTAGGCGGGCATCAGCTCACTGCCGGTGGCGGAGATCAGGGCGGTGATCACCAGCGGTGTGGTGCCGCCGAAGACGGACGTGGAGACGTTGTAGCCGATGGACAGGGAGCCGTAGCGCACCTGGGTCGGGAAGAGGGCCGGCAGTGCGGCGGACATGGTCCCGAGCAGGCACACCAGGGAGAGGCCGAGCATCAGCATCCCGGCGGACACCGCTGCCAGACCGCCCCGCTGGACCAGCAGGAAGGCCGGCACCGACAGCACGAAGAAACCGAGCATGCCGGCCATGAGGACCGGCTTGCGGCCGACCCGGTCCGAAAGCCGGCCCACCTGGCTGACCAGCAGCATCAGCACCATCATGGTGGCGATGAGGATGAGCAGGCCGTGGGTCTCGGAGTAGCCCATCTCGTCCGACAGATAGGTCGGCATGTACGACAGGAGCATGTAGTCGGTGACGTTGTAGCCGCCGACCAGGCAGATGCACAGGACGAGGGTCCGCCAGTGGTCGCGGAAGATCTTCGCCAGATCGCCCTTGGCGCTGGTCTCGACGGCGGAAGCGGCCTCCGAGGCCCGGTGCAGGGAGGCGTCCTCCAGTTTCCGGAAGGCCGGGGTCTCGTCCAGCTTCAGCCGCAGGTACAGGCCGATCAGGCCGATGGGCCCGGCCACCAGGAACGGCACCCGCCAGCCCCAGGACTCCATCCCGTCGCTGCCGAGCAGCGAGGTCAGGATCGTCACCAGGCCGGCCGCGCCGACGTAGCCGGCCAGCGTGCCCAGTTCCAGGAAGCTCCCGAAGAAGCCGCGCCGGCGGTCAGGAGCGTACTCGGCGATGAACGTGGAGGCGCCGCCGTACTCGCCGCCCGTGGAGAAGCCCTGGACCAGCCGGAACAGGATCAGCAGCACGGGCGCCCAGAAGCCGATGAGGGCGTAGGGCGGGATCAGGCCGATGGCGAAGGTGCCGACCGCCATCATGATCATAGTCAGGGCGAGGACCTTCTTGCGGCCGATCTTGTCGCCCATCGGGCCGAACACCATGCCGCCGAGCGGGCGCACCAGGAAGGACACGGCGAAGGTCGCGAACGACGACAGCAGCTGGACGGTGTCGTTCCCGGACGGGAAGAACACATGGCCGATGGTGACCGCGAGATAGCTGTAGATGCCGAAGTCGAACCACTCCATGGCGTTGCCGAGCGAGGCGGCCTTGACCGCCCGTTTCACGGCGGCCTCGTCGGTGACCGTGATGTCGGTGCGCCGCAACGGTGGGTTTCTGCGCCGCTGGACGGCCCGGAACAGCGTGCGGTGGCGTTTGAGGGCCGCCGGGTCGGCGTCGATGTCCTGGAGACCGTCTTCGTTGTCCGCCATGCTGGTTCCTCTCTGCCTGCGCGCGGTCGTGCTCAGACCACCGCCTGCTCACTGGTGGCAGCGGCAAACGGACCGACGGGCGAGAGCGAGATCCGTCACGTCCGGTTGCGGGTGTGACGGGCGGAATTGTGGTGACCGGCACTCCCCCGGCCGGCGCGGGTCCGGCCGCTGTCGGCTGTGTCACGACCCTTGCCCTGCCCGTCCCCGCCGTGCTGTCATGCCCCTGACTCACTCCTTGACAACGTTGTCCGAGACAGGAGGTCCTGTGCGCGCCGGATCCCTCACAAACACCCGTGCCGGCCGGCTGCGCGGTCTGCGCCTGTGCGTGGCGGGGGCGGTGGCGGCGTCCGCGCTGCTGACCGCACCCGTCGCCGCACAGGCCGCCGAGCAGCGCGGCGGGCCGCTCACCGACCTGGTCAACCCGTTCATCGGCACCCAGAACGAAGGCAACACCTATCCGGGGGCCGCCGTGCCGTTCGGCATGGTGCAGTTGTCTCCGGACACCGGTCACAACACCGGCTACGACTACTCCCAGGACCACATCCGCGGCTTCTCCCTCGTCCATCTCTCGGGTGTCGGCTGCGGGCTCGGCGGCGACCTGCCGGTGCTGCCGACCACCGGTGAGGTGACGCAGACCGACTACGCGAAGTACGCGGCCGGTTTCTCCCACGAGGACGAGTCGGCGAGCCCCGGCTACTACCGGGTCGGCCTGGCCTCCGGCATCGAGGCGGAGCTGACCGCGACCACCCGCACCGGCGTGCAGCGCTACACCTTCCCCGCCACCGACAAGGCCAACGTCCTGCTCGACGCCGGGCAGGCCCTGCACCAGACGGTCTCCACCAAGGTGGAGGTCCTCGACAACCGCACCGTGCGCACGGCGATCACCGGCCGCGGCTTCTGCCAGGACACGCTTCCGTACACGGTCTACACGGTCACCCGTTTCGACCGTCCCTTCACCTCCTACGGCACCTGGGACGGCTCAGCGGTGACGCCGGGCTCGGCGACCGGCAGCGGCGGCGCCTACGTCCGGTTCGACACGCGGAAGGACCGTACCGTCGAGGCGACCACCGCGCTGTCGTACGTGGACGCGGCCGGCGCGGCGGGCAACCTGCGGGCGGAGGGCGGCCGTTCGTTCGACGCCGTGCGCTCCGCCGCGCAGCGCGCGTGGGAGAAGCGGCTGGAGGACGTGCGGGTGTCCGGGGGCGGTGAGACCTCGCGGCGCACCTTCTACTCGGCGCTGTACCGGTCGTTCCTGGCGCCCAACGTCGGCAGCGACGCCGACGGCCGCTACACCGGCTGGGACCAGCGCGTACACCGCGCCGACGGGTACACGTACTACCAGAACTGGTCGCTGTGGGACACCTACCGCACCCAGTCGCAGCTGCTGTCGCTGCTCGCACCGCGCGAGGCCAGGGACATGGCGGTCTCGGTGATCCGGATCGCCGAGGAGAGCGGCTGGCTGCCCAAGTGGGGCTACGGCACCGTCGAGACGAACATCATGACCGGGGACCCGGTGACGCCGTTCCTCACCAACGCCTACCAGCAGGGCCTGCTCAAGGGGTACGAGGAGCGGGCGTACCGGGTGCTGAAGAAGAACGCCGACGGGGTGCCGCCGGCCACCTCGCCGGCGGTGGGCCGCGAGGGCAACAAGGAGTATCTGGCGAACGGGTTCGTCCCGTACCTGAAGGACCGCCCGCACGCCAAGCCCGGTGACTCGGACTACGACCACGGCGCCTCGGCCACGCTGGAGTACGCCCTGTCGGACGCGATGCTCGCGCAGATGGCCCGCGATCTCGGCCACCGGCAGGACGCCGAGCGCTACGCCGCCCGGTCGCTGAACTACCGCACGGTCTTCGACGCGTCGACCGGCTTCTTCCGGGCGCGTGACGCCTCCGGCGCCTTCACCGGGCCGGCCGACCCCGCGCAGAGCGAGGGCTTCCACGAGGGGACGTCCTGGCAGTACCAGTGGCTGGTGCCGCAGGACCTGCCGGGGGTGGTCGGCCTCATCGGGGGCACGCGGGCGGCGAACGACCGGCTCGACTCCTTCTTCGCCTACGACCGGTTGCTGGCGGACCCGGCGAAGACGGCCCGCGAGGTGTGGGTCAACGGGCCGTACGACTACTACAACGCCGACAAGTACAACCCGCAGAACGAGCCCGACCTCGTCGCCCCGTACACGTATCTGTCGACCGGGCAGCCGTGGAAGACCACGGACGTGGTGCACGCCGCGCTGACCCTGTTCACCGACACCCCGACGGGCATGACCGGCAACGACGACCTCGGCACCATGTCCGCCTGGGTGGTCCTGTCGTCCATCGGGCTGTTCCCGGTGCAGCCCGGATACGACACCTGGGGTCTGTCCACCCCCGTGTTCGACCGGGTCGACCTGTCCCTGGACCGCCGCTACTACCCGCACGGACGGCTGACGATCACGGCGCCCGGGACGTCGGACGCCGACCGGTACGTGCAGGGGCTGCGCGCCGACGGCTCGCGCTATGACCGGACCTACCTCACCACCGGCGCGCTGCGCTCGCTGCGGACCCTCGACTACACCGTCGGCCCACAGCCGTCGGCATGGGCGACGGGACCGCAGGCCGCCCCGCCCGCGCTGCACTGACCGCCCCCTCCCCCGGCCCGTGACCGCGACCGGTCACGGGCCGGGGCCCGTTCAGTCTCCGCGGCGGCAGCGCAGGAACAGGTGCTCCTCGGGCGGTACGTCCGCGCCGCCCGGGGCGTACCCGTGGGAGGTCTCCTCGACGACGTCGAAACCGGCCTCCTCGACCACCTGGCGCAGGGCGGCGCGCGGGTAGCCGGAGACGCGGATGCGCCGGCCGAGGAAGGGGATCGCGACGTCGTCCACGTCGGCCTCCACCATCGACAGCGTGAACAGCCCGCCGGTACGCAGGAGTCGGCGGACCGTTCGGAGCGCGGCGGGGATCTCGGCGCGGGGCAGCATCAGCAGGGAGAAGAAGGCAGCGACCGCGTCGAAGCGGCCCAGGTCGCAGGGGCCGCCGGGACCGAGGTCGGCGATGTCGGCCTGGTGGAACCGCGCGCCGGGCACCTGGGCGCGGGCCCGTGCCACCATCCCGGCCGACAGGTCCACGCCGACCACCTCGAACCCGGCCTGCGCCAGCCGGCGGGCGGTCGGCACTCCCGTGCCGCAGCCGAGGTCCAGCACCCGGGACCCGGCGGGCAGGGACGCCACGAGCCACTCGGTGGCCGAGATCTGCCCCTCCTTGTGCGGGAAGGCCTCGTCGTAGCGCTCGCCGATGGCGTCGAAGGCCTCGGCCTGGCCCGTGCGGTCGCGCGGCGGCCCGCCGTCGTCGCGCTTGCCGAAGACGTTGCTGCTCATCGGGTGTCTCCCCCTCGCCTCGTCGCCGATGCGCGACCGACCCTACCGGGCGGGCCGGGGTCAGGGGAGGCCGTGGAACGCCGCGGCGTTTGCGGAGGAAACGGTCAACCGCGGACCACTTGTGGGCGGGGGCGCGCCTTCCGTGCAGACTTTGCGGTGACGCGATCCCACCACGGAGGATGATCCACGCATGATTACGCTGACGAAGGAAGACGGCCCGGCCGACCTGGACGGTGTCACCCATCTGTCCATCGGGGTGTCCTGGGACCCGACCGCGGGGTCCAGCGGCGGGGTCATCGGGATGCTCCGCCGCAAGACGGGCACCGATCTGGACCTCATCGCCATCGCCATGCAGGGCTCGGACCCGGTCCGCCTGGCGGGCCTTGACTCCCTGGACCCGATGGGCAACGGCTCCCTGGTCCACAGCGGCGACAACCAGACCGGCCGCGGGGACGGCGACGACGAGACCGTGACCGTCGAGTTCGCCCGGATACCGCCGAACATCACCTCGATCGTGTTCGTCGCGGCCGCGTTCAAGAAGGGCAGTTCCTTCCAGAAGGCGCGCAACATCAGCTTCAAGGTGTACGACGCGACCGGCGGCAGTTCCCAGCAGGTCGCCGACATCTGGCCGAGCCTGCTCACCCAGGACAACGGCTGTGCGGTGGCCAAGGCCGTACGGGTCGGCGGAGCCTGGAAGCTGGAAGTGATCAACGTGACCGGGAAGATCAAGCAGGGCGACGAGCACGCCCTGATGCGTTTCGCCGTCAGCAAGTGACCGGCGGCGCCCGCCCGCGGGGGCGGGCGTGGTGACGGTCCTTCCCGGCCGCGTTGCGGTGGGGGCGCCGCCGCACGGGGTGGGGCAGCGCCCGGCCGGTGGGGGGATCGGCCGGGAAGGACCGGGAACAGGGGTGCGGACCGGGGCGGGGCCCCGGTCCGCTGCTGGGCGCCGGTGCGGGGGCCGGCGCGGAAGGTCAGCGCGCCTGGGCGAGCTTGGCCACGGCCTGGGCCAGGCCGTTGGCCCACAGCTGGTTGACGCGGGAGCGCTCGGTGGCGTTCGGGTAGCGGTTGGTGCAGGACGGGCCGGGGCCGCCGCCCGACATCAGCTCGCTGCACGGGCCGCTGTAGTGGTCCGGCAGACCCAGCACATGGCCGGTCTCGTGCGCGGCGACGCGGATCGAGTCGTACTGCTGGTTCTGCGCGTAGTCCAGGAAGATGTAGCCGCTGCCGTGGCCGTTGGTGGAGGCGTAGGAGCCCCGCGAGTCGTTGCCCTCGTAGTAGGCGAAGTCCGCGCTGCCCGAGGTGGCCTGGAGCTTGACGTTGGAGACCGAACTGTTCCAGATGGAGGCGGCGCTCGATATCTGCGAGCGGAAGCTCGGCGCCTGGGAGGCGTTGTAGTAGACGGTCACCGACTTCAGGCTCGGCTGGGCGGCCTGCCGCTTGGCGACCGACTGCACCACGGCGTCGAAGAACGCCTTGTTGGCGGCGCTCTCCTGGGCCGAGCCCGCGTAGGGGGAGTAGCCGGCGACGGCGGTGGTGGAGGGAGCGGCGGCCGGCTGGGCGGTGGCGGGGACCGCGGTGCCGAGCGCGGCGGAGGCCAGACCGAGGCCGAGCGCGAGGGCGACGAGTCTGCGGCCGGTCTTCGGGGAGTCGCTGCGGGTGTGAGACATGTGGGGGCTCCTACTCGTTCCTGTGGGGTGTGAACGATCGGTTGCGTAGGAGTCTCGGGCAGACCAACGTCCCCGCGGATGATGGCAACTGGCGATAGCGCGGAGCTATCGGGGGCCGACTCGTGCACTTCCGTTGGGATTTGAACATCTGGCGGGCTCTCCCGGCGCCGCCCTACGCTGCGCCCATGGAGCTCGAGGTCAGACATCTGCGCGTCCTCTGCGCCATCGCGGACTCCGGCAGCCTGCACCGAGCCGCTCGTGAACTCGGCATGGCCCAGCCCTCGTTGAGCACGCAGTTGCGGCGTATCGAGCAGACGCTGGGCGGGCAGCTGTTCGTGCGGGCGCGCACCGGATGCCGGGCCACCCCGCTGGGGCACGAAGTGCTCAGCCGCGCACGCCCGTTGGTCGCCGAACTGGCGGCGCTCGTCACCGAGACGAGGGCGGCGGCCGCGCGGGCCGCCGGTGGGCGGCGGCTGCGCATCGGCGCGACCGCGAGCCGGGCCATCCCGGGCTGGCTGCGCCGGCTGCGGGGCCGGGCGCCGCGGACCGAACCGACGCTCCAGATGGACGTGTCCGCGAACTCCCTGCTGCGCATGGTGGCTTCGGGACGGCTCGACATGGCCTTCGTGCACGAGGTCGAGGGCAGTCCGCTGCGGGTGCCGCCGCAACTGTGCCTGCGGGTACTGGTCGAACGCGAGCCGCAGTTCGTGACGCTGGGCGCGGACCATCCGGCGGCGGCGCGGCGCGAGGTGGCGCTGGCCGATCTCGCCGAGGACCGGTGGATGGTCGACTCCACCGTGGACGGCGAATGGAACGCGCTGTGCCGGGTGTTGCGGGCGGCGGGGCAGGAGCCCGACATCCTGCACGGCGACTACCTCACGGCGTACTCGCTCGCCGCGACCGGTGAGGTGGTCACGGTGAGCCAGCCCACCGCGCACCCGCGCTCCGACCTCGCCCTGCGGCCGCTGCGGGGCGACCCGATCGGAGTGCGGCTGATGCTCGCGGCCCGCACGGAGGCCGAGATCGACGGTGTCTTCGCCGAGCTGGCGGACGCCTATCGCGAGGTGGCGCGGGAGTCGCCGGTGTACCGGGAGTGGCTGGAGCGGGCCGCCGCGGGCGGTGCGGTCTGGGCCGCGGAGCTGTGCGGGGCCGCCTGGGCGGCGCAAGCGGCCGGGACGGCCCGGGGCGCGGTCGGGGGGGCTCGGGGCGCGGCCGAGGCGGCCCGCGTGTCCGCCGCGAGCGGGGCCGCCAGGGCTTCGGGCGGGGCCGCACGGGTCCCGGGTGGGTCCCGGGTGTCGGGCGCGGCCGGAGGCCTCGCCGGCCGGGACGGGGCCGCCGGTTCCGGAGCCACCGGCCTGCTCGCGCCCGGCGGCCGGATGCGGTGACGGCGCTCACCGCGTTCCGGCGCCGTGAGCGGCGTTGGCGACGACGGCCCGGAGGCTCTCCGCGCACGTCACGGCCCGGCTTCCTCGCCCACCGCACCCGCCCCACCGGTCGACCGCGGCCGGTGCCCCGGGGCAGACCGATGTTCCCCCCGAACTGCCCCCTTCGCCCTTCCTCACGAGCCACCGGCCCGGCAGCATGGGAACCTGACCTGTGCGTGCCCACACGAGAGGAAGCGGACATGCGTGCCGACAGGCAGCGACGCCTCGCGGAGTCCGAGCGGCAGCGGGCGCTTCTTCGACGGGCGGACCAGGCCCCGGCCGCCGCCTTCGGCCCCGGGACGGCCGCCGCGGGGCGCACGGGACGGATGTCCGCCGCGGCCGCGCAGTCCCTCCAGCGGACGGCCGGCAACGCCGCGGTGGCCCGGATGGTCGCGGAGGAACGCCATCAGCACAGCGCGGACTGCGGCCACGGCGCCGCCGTGCAGCGCAGCGCCGACGACGAGGCCCCGCAGTTCGACGCCATGGACCGGGTGGAGGCGGTGACGCGGGGTTCGGGCAGCCCGATGCGGACGGACGTCCAGCGCCGGATGGAGAGCGACTTCGGCGGCGAGGACTTCAGCGACGTCCGCGTCCACGTCGACCGGGACTCCGCGGACGCGCTCGGGGCCAAGGCGTACACCACGAAGACCAACCGCATCGTCTTCCGCAGCCCGGCCGACATGGACGACCACACCCTGCGCCACGAGTTGCAGCACGTGCGCCAGCAGCGCGTCGGAGGCGTGCCCTCGGGCGTCAGTCACCCCGCCGACGCCCTGGAGCGCGACGCGGAGAGCACGGCGGCCAGGCTGGGGCGGGGGGCGACGGACGTCCAGCGGGCCACGCCCGGAGAGGCCGGCCGCTCACCTGCTCCGACCTCGGGCGGCGCCGTCCAGCGGGTGACGAAGGCCTCGCGTGACTTCTTCAAGCAGTGGGCCGGCGATGGCCCGGCCCTGACCACGGACCAGCGCAACTGGGTGTGGGACCAGCTCGTCCAACTCAACGGCGGCCACGAGGTGCGGGTGAAGAAGCTGGCGCCTGCGGCGGCCCTGAAACAGCTGGCCGACATGGGGGTGACCCGGGCGGCGATGGACGCGGAGCTGGGGGCCGGCGCCTCGTCCGCGCAGCAGGACGCGGTCCCGGAGACCATGGAGCAGTACGAGGAGCGGGCCCGGGCCATGGTCGCGGGCGCCGATCAGCTCTGGCGGGAGCGGCAGGCGCGGATGCCCCGGCTGGAGACGGTCACCTTCGACATCCAGGGGCTCGGCCGGGGAACCGTCGCGATGCTCAAGAGCCCCTCCGGCCCCGAGCACTCCCACATGCTGTCGTGGTTCTCCCACGGGTACGAGGACAAGCAACGCATCGCCATCGACACCGAGCGCCAGTACGCCTTCGCCGTCGAGGAGGAGCAGAGCCTGAACCGCATCGGGGCCGGCGCGGATGTCTTCGCGTCGCTGCCGGGCGCGTTCGCGAACGCCGGGGTGGAGCCCACCGGCAGCGCGCCCGGCCAGTACGTGCAGCCGCACCACGCCAGCGAACTCACGCTGGAGATCGACCGGGTGACCGGGCTGGTGGAGCACTGCGACGTGGCGGTGCTGCTGGACTTCCAGTGGTCGGACACGGTCGCCGACGAGTTCGCCGAGGCGCGCAAGGCCGACACGCCGCCGCTGCCTGTCATCATCGAGAACGCGCCGGCGTTGCGGAAGTACGGTGCGCTGCTGATCTACGCCTGCCGCACGCCCTGGTCCGTGAACGCCGCGGCCCAGGGCAGCAAGCCGCTGAAGGAGGCCCTGCAGAGGGAACTCACGGAGCAGGGGCTGTCCGCCGAGGAGGCGAGGCGGCGGGCGGAGGAGAAGTACGTGGGCGCTCCCCGGACGGGCCGCGTCCACCAGTGACCGCCGCCGGCCCCCGGGGGGCGCGCCCGGTGACCGCGGGCGGCGCTCATCCGGCGGACAGCGCCTTCCGCAGCTCCTTGGCGGTGGACGCCGGGTCGTAGCCCTCGGGGACGCCGGGCACCAGGATGATGTCGCCCTCGATGTGGCGGGAGCGCAGCGGCGCGATCTCCCGGTAGGCGGGCGAGTCCCACCAGGTCCGCGCCTCGGTCATGCCGGGGAAGGCGATGACGACGATGTGGCCGGGCCAGGCGCCCTCCGTCACCTCGTGCTGTGCGCCGTGCACGAGGAAGCGGCCGCCGTACGGCTCGAAGGTGCCGGTGATCCGCTCGATGTACTCGGCGATCTCCGGGTGCGGGGCGGCCTCGCGCAGGTGGGCGATGGCGTAGGCGGTCATGGCGTCCTCCGGTCGGTCGGCTCGGTGCGGCCGCGGTCTGTCGCGGCCGGGTTCGTACGGCCGGTCCCGGCCGTCGCTCCGTACGACGACGAGCCTCGCACGCGCCGGGGACCGGGGCGATGACCTCTCGGGTAAAGGCGCCGGGTCTCCCGGGCGAGGGTGGGGGCGCCTCCCGGGCGGGGGCGCGGGTGCTCCCTGGTGAGCGCGGGTTCAGGGTGCGGCGTGGGCGGGGGTGACGGCGCGGCCGCCGGGATGGCGGTGGCGCCAGAGCCAGAAGACCGCGCAGGAGACGACGGCCCAGGCCGCCAGCACCAGGAAGGGGAAGGCGTGCTGGTGGCCGGTGAAGTACACGGCGGTGTGCTGCGCGTTCACCGATGCGCCCGGCGGCAGCCACTGGCCGATGACGCCGAGCGGGGAGGGCAGCAGCGGCCAGGACACCGCGCCGCCCGAGGAGGGGTTGCCGAGCAGCACCATCAGTCCCCAGGTCGGCAGCATGGCCCACCGGCCGAAGAGGGTGTTGAACATGGTGAAGACCATGCCGGAGGCGAACATCGTCAGCGCGAGGATCAGCCACGACTCGACGAACGGCAGTTTCAGCGCGCCCAGCAGCCAGTCCACCACCGCGGCGATCACGAACCCGCCGAGCAGGGCGTAGGCCGCCGTGAAGAGGATGCGCTCGAAGGGGTTGAGCGCGCGGGCGTGCACGCTGAGCTGGATCGCGCCGACGAAGCCGATGATCACGGCGGCGAGCGAGATGTAGAAGATCGCCAGGCCGCGCGGGTCGCCCTTCTGGAGCGGTTTGAGGTCGCGGATCGTGACGGGTGTGCCGGTGGCCTTGCCGACCCGCTGCGCCGCCTCCTCCAGCACCTGGGCGACCGTGGCCCCCGAGGCCCCGGAGACGTCGAGGACGACGGTGTCGCCGGCCGTGGGGATCTCCAGCACGGCGAACACCCGCTGGTCGTCCACGTCCGTCTCGGCCGCGGCCCGGTCGTCGTAGGCGTGCAGTTGCAGGGAGGCGGCCAGCGCCTTCTCCATGCCGGCGACGAAGCGCCGCCCCTGCGGCTGCTCGTAGGGGCCGACGACGGCCGTGGGGATGGTGTGCGGGGTGGGGTTGGCCATGGCGTAGGTGTAGGAGCCGGCGAAGAGGCCGGCCGCGGCGGCCAGGATGAGCGTCAGGACGGTCGCGGGCAGGAAGGGCGAGGCGCGGAAGGCGGCCCACCGCTGGGCGAGGGTGGGCGGCCGGCCGTGTTCTCCGTGCGG
The DNA here is from genome assembly GCF_040683715.1 of Streptomyces sp. NPDC093260. Classification (NCBI taxonomy): domain Bacteria; kingdom Bacillati; phylum Actinomycetota; class Actinomycetes; order Kitasatosporales; family Streptomycetaceae; genus Streptomyces; species Streptomyces sp. NPDC093260. The sequence goes on along the minus strand of NZ_JBFBEK010000015.1, from coordinate 120,990 downwards.
CAACTCTGACATAGCGCCCACGCTAGATCATTGCGCCCGCACTCCACCTGCCGGGGACGCTGCCGCCGCACCCGAAGAGGGACGCTCCCGCTCCACCGGAAGCCGTCGAGCACGCCCGGACGCCGACGGCTCCCCGATCCGGACACCGACGGCCCCCACTCCGGCAGGCGGCTTCCCCGCCCGAAGGATTCCCGGCCTCGCGAGCACGGCGGCGCACTTCTTCCGGTGGCGCACCAGGCCGCACGGGACAAAAATGTCCGGTTTGGCACCACTGCGGCAGATGCCGGACCATGGGTCCGTCCGGCGACCCTGGACACCAGTTCGATGAGAGGCGCACCACCCCATGCACGTCACCGGGACCGCCGCGCAGCAGGCTCCGGCCCCGCAGGACCCCTCTGCGGCCCCCGCCCCCGGCCCCCGCGGCCAGGACTCCCCCGGCACCCCGGGCCAGGACTCCCCCGCCGCCGGCCGGCACGCCCGCCGGTTCGGGCTGCCCGTCGCCACCGCCCTGGTCATGGGCAACATCATCGGCGGCGGCATCTTCCTGCTGCCCGCCTCCGTCGCCCCGTACGGCACGGTCAGTCTGGTCGCCTTCGGCGTCCTGACCGCCGGCGCCATCGCGCTCGCCCTGGTCTTCGGCCGGCTCGCGCAGCGCGACCCGCGCACCGGCGGACCCTACGTCTACGCCCGCGAGGCCTTCGGCGACTTCGCCGGCTTCCTCGCCGCGTGGGCGTACTGGATCACCACCTGGGTGTCGAACGCCGCGCTCGCCGTCGCCGCCGTCGGCTACCTCGACGTGCTGCTCCCGGTCGGCGGCCACCGCTGGTCCGCGTGTCTGGCCGCCCTGGTGATCCAGTGGCTGCCCGCGCTCGCCAACTTCGCCGGCACCCGCTATGTGGGCGCCGTGCAGCTGGTCTCCACGGTGCTGAAGTTCGTGCCGCTGCTGCTGGTCGCGGTGGGCGGGCTGTTCTTCCTCGATCCGCACAACCTCGGGCCGTTCAACGCGAGCGGGCAGAGCCCGGTCGGCGCCGTCTCCGCCTCCGCCGCGCTGCTGCTGTTCTCCTACCTCGGGGTCGAGTCGGCCGCCGTGAGCGCGGGCGAGGTCGAGAACCCCCGGCGCAACGTGGGGCGCGCCACCGTGATCGGCACCGCGGGCGCGGCCCTGGTCTATCTGCTGGGCACGCTCTCCGTCTTCGGCACGGTCGCCCACGACCGCCTGGTGACCTCCGCCGCGCCCTTCTCGGACGCGGTCAACGCGATGTTCGGCGGCAGCTGGGGCGGCTGGGCCGTCGCGGCGGCCGCGCTGGTGTCGATGACCGGCTGCCTCAACGGCTGGACGCTGCTGAGCGCGCAGACCCCGTACGCCGCGGCCCGGGACGGGCTGTTCCCTGCCGTGTTCGCGCGCCGGCGGCGGGGCGTGCCGACGGTCGGCGTGGGCGTGACCGTGGTGCTGGCCTCGCTGCTCACCGTCTACAACTACACGTCGGGCTCGGCGCGGGTCTTCCAGGTCCTGGTGCTGGTGACCACGTTCACGGCGACCGTGCCGTATCTGCTGGCCTCCGCGGCGCAGCTCATGCACCTGGTCTCCGGACGGCGCGAGCTGGTGAACCCGGCGCGGCTGGCGCGGGACCTGGCGGTGGCCGCGGTCGCGGCGGCGTTCTCGCTGTGGCTGGTGGCCGGCGCCGGTTACGCGGCGGTGTACCAGGGCGTGCTGTTCCTGTTCGCCGGCGTCGTCGTCCACGCCCTGCTGGCGGGCCGCAGGCGGCGCGCCGCGCACCCGACCGACCGCCCGACCGGCTGACCGGCCGCGGGGCTCGGCCGACGGCCGGGAACCGGGGCGGACCGGAAGATCGTCCACTGGATATGTCGGGCACCTGGCGGCGCGTCCGCACGGCGCCGCCGGCCCCGAGCACCGGAAGGTGGCACGATGCCCCGCACTGCGTCCGCGCACGGCGACCTCGCCGACCTCTACCGCGATCTGCACGCCCATCCCGAGCTGGCCTTCGCCGAGCACCGCACCGCTCGGATCGTGGCCGAGCGGCTGCGCGCCGCCGGGTACGAGACGGCCGAGGGAATCGGCGGCACGGGCGTGGTCGGGGTGCTGCGCAACGGTGACGGGCCCACGGTCGCGCTGCGCGCCGACATGGACGCCCTGCCGGTGGAGGAGCAGACCGCCCTGCCCTACGCCAGCACCGCGCGGACCACGGACGGCGAGGGCCGCACGGTGCCCCTCATGCACGCCTGCGGCCACGACATGCACGTCACGTGTCTGCTCGGCGCGGCGGCCGCGCTCGCAGCGGACCGCGCCTCCTGGCGGGGCACCCTGCTGCTGGTGTTCCAGCCCGCCGAGGAGATGGGCCAGGGCGCCCGGGCGATGATCGACGACGGGCTGTTCGAGCGGTTCGGGCGGCCCGAGGCGGTGCTCGGCCAGCATGTGGCGCCGCTGCCGGCCGGCTGTCTCGGACTGCACCCCGGACCGGCGTTCGCCGCCTCCGACTCGCTGCGCGTCGTGCTGTACGGCCGAGGCGGCCACGGCTCCCAGGGGGTCCGGGCCGCCGGGTGAGGAGGCACCCGTCCCGGCCGGCGGCCGGGTGGGACGGTCAGGCCAGGTAGCCGTCGGGGCGGACCAGGAAGACGTCGCCCGGGGCGGCGGCGTAGGCGGCGTACGCGTACCCGTCGGCGTCCACGACGACGCGGGCCCCGTCGGCGGAGCCGGCCGGGGCCTTGTCGCCGGGGCGCAGCACGATAGAGGTGTGCGGCGCGCCGGACGCGGCCGGGACACGTGTGTCCGGTGCGGCCGCGTCGGGTGTGCCGGCGCCGAAGACCAGGCGGGTGAAGTGCGGTCCGCGGAAGAGGTCGAAGAGGCGGACGGCGGCGCCGGACGCGTCGCGCAGCGGGGCGTCCGGCGCGCGGTCGCCGGTGACGAGGGCGCCGGCGGCGTCGGGGGCGCGGTAGGTGATGTCGAGGCCGAAGCCCTCCTCACCGCGCCGGTAGGCGTCCTCGTGGCCCTCGGCGTAGCGGTCGAGCAGTGCGGTGCTGACGCCGAGGACGCGGGCGGCGACGGCGCGCCGCTCGGTCTCGTAGCGGTCGAGCCCGGTCTCGGCGGCCAGCCGCCAGCCGAGGTTGTAGGCGTCCTGGACGCCGGTGTTCATGCCCTGGCCGCCGGTGGGCGGGTGGACGTGCGCGGCGTCGCCGGCGAGGAAGACCCGGCCGGCCCGGTAGCGCTCGGCGAGCCGTACGTTGGGCCGCCACACCGTCGCCCAGCCGTGCCCGGTCAGGCGCACACCCGAGGAGAACCGGTCCAGGGCGGCCTGCATGGTGGCCAGGGAGGCGTCGTCGCCCGCGCCGAGCACGGTGGCGTACTGGAACATGCCGGTGCCGGGCAGCGGGGTCATGACGATGCCGGACATGGGGTCGCCGGCGGCCGCGAACCAGTGGCCGAAGGCGGGGTCGAGGCCGGGGGCGGTCACGTCGCCGACCAGGACCCGGAAGGTCTCGTCGGTGGTGCCCGGGAAGGGCACGCCGATCGCCTTGCGGACGAGGCTCGCGCCGCCGTCCGCACCGACCAGGTAGTCGAAGCGGGCGCTCTCGCCGGTGGACAGGCGGGCGGTGACCTGCTCGTCGTCCTGCTCCAGGCCGACGAGCGCGACGCCGAGTTCGACCTGTACGCCGAACTCGGCCAGCCGGGCGCGCAGGACGCCCTCGAGCTGGGACTGGCCGAGCACCCAGGCGTTCGGGTACGGCACGTCCGGGCGGGGTTCACGCGGCTCGAACATCCGGCGAACGCCCGCCGGGCGGCCGTCGAGGTGGACGCGGATCGGGGCGGGCGGCGCGCCCTCCTTCAGGACGGCGTCCAGGACGCCGAGGTCGTCGAAGACCTCCAGGGTGCGCGGCTGGATCCCGTCGCCGCGCGAGCCGCCGAAGAACCGCTCCGCCTTGTCGACGATCCGCACCCGGACGCCCCGGCGGGCCAGGTCGATGCCGAGGGTGAGACCGGTGGGTCCGGCGCCGGCGACGAGCACGCGCATCATACTGAATCTCCATTCACTGAATTTAGATTCATCGTGGAGCCTGCTAGCGTGCGCTGTCAAGAAGGGCGAGGAGGATCATGTGAGACGTGCGGCGCAGGCGGCCGACACCAGGGCCGCGTTGCTGGCGGCGGCCAAGCGCCTGTTCGCCGCACGCGGGTATCTGAACACCAAGATCACCGACATCACGGCGGAGGCCGGCCGGTCGGCGGGGTCGTTCTACACCCACTTCGCGGGCAAGGAGGAACTGCTGGAGGCGCTGCTCGCGGAGGTGGCCGAGGCGGGCGACCGCCAGGCGGCGCGCCCCGAGCACAAGGCGGACTTCACCGACCCGCAGGCGATCCGCGACCACGTCGCCGGCTACGCGCGGGTGTACCGGGAGCACGCGGCCACCATGCTCGCGCTCCAGCAGGCGGCGCTGGTCGACGAGAACTTCGCCCGCACCCTGCGGCACTGGCGGCGCGCCCAGTTCGAGGATCTGCGCGGCCATCTGAGCCACATCCCGGACCTGCCGGCCTCCCCCGACGTCGCCCTGACCCTGCTGGCCTCGATGTTCGACAGCCTCGGCCGGCTGTGGCCGGACGTCCCCGAGGAGGAGGCCGTCGAGGTGGTCACCCGGTTCGCCTACCGGGCGCTGAACGGCCGGGACATCCCGGCCGGCGACTCCTGAGGGCGGCGGACCCTGACGGCGGGCGGACCCTGATCGCGTTCGGCCCCCTGACGGCAGGCGCGCGAAGGGGCGCCGACCGCCGTCTCCGGTGGCCGGCGCCCCCGGGCCGGATCGTGGAGGGGTTCGGATCAGGCGATCTCGATCAGCAGGTCGCCGCCCTCCACCTGCTGGATGCGGTTGATGGCGAGGCGGCCCACCCGGCCGCCCTTGGTGGCGGTGATGGCCGCCTCCATCTTCATCGCCTCGATGCTGGCGACCGTCGCCCCCGCCGTCACCTCGTCGCCCTCGGCGACCGCGAGCGTCACCACACCGGCGAACGGCGCCGCCACATGACCCGGGTTCGTCCGGTCGGCCTTCTCCGTCACGGGGATGTCGGAGGCGGCCGCCTTGTCACGTACCTGGATCGGCCGCAACTGACCGTTGAGCGTGGCCATCACGGTGCGCATGCCGCGCTCGTCGGCCTCTCCCACGGCCTGCAGCTCGATCAGCAGCCGGACGCCCGGCTCCAGATCGACGGCGTACTCCTTGGCGGGGCGCAGCCCGTAGAAGAAGTCCTTGCTGTCCAGGACGCCGGTGTCGCCGTAGGTCTGACGGTGGGTCTCGAACTCCCGCGTGGGGCCGGGGAAGAGGAGCCGGTTCAGCGTGGCGCGGCGGGTCTTCTCCAGGCCGTCGCGGTCCTCGTCGGTCAGCTCCCGCACGGGCCTGGCCGGTGCGCGGCCCTTGAGCGCCCTGGTGCGGAACGGCTCGGGCCAGCCGCCGGGCGGGGTGCCCAGCTCGCCGCGCAGGAACCCGATGACGGAGTCGGGGATGTCGAACCGGTCGGGTGAGCGCTCGAAGTCCTCCGGGGCGACCCCGGCGCCCACCAGGTGCAGTGCCAGGTCACCCACCACCTTGGAGGAGGGGGTGACCTTGACCAGGCGGCCGAGGATACGGTCGGCGGCGGCGTACATCGCCTCGATCTCCTCGAAGCGGTCGCCGAGGCCGAGCGCGACCGCCTGGGTGCGCAGGTTGGACAGCTGGCCGCCGGGGATCTCGTGGTGGTAGACGCGGCCGGTCGGGGAGGCGAGGCCCGCCTCGAAGGGAGCGTAGATCTTGCGGACGCCCTCCCAGTACGGCTCCAGGTCGCCGACCGCCTTCAGGTCCAGGCCGGTGGGCCGTTCGGAGTGGTCGGTGGCGGCGACGAGCGCGGACAGCGAGGGCTGCGAGGTGGTGCCGGCCATCGAGGCGACCGCGCCGTCCACCGCGTCGACGCCGGCCTGGATCGCGGCGAGGTAGGTGGCGAGCTGGCCGCCCGCGGTGTCGTGGGTGTGCAGATGGACGGGGAGGTCGAACTCGCGGCGCAGCGCCGAGACCAGCGTGGCCGCGGCGGGCGCGCGCAGCAGCCCGGCCATGTCCTTGACGGCCAGCACGTGTGCGCCGGCCTCGACGATCTGCTCGGCCAGGCGCAGGTAGTAGTCCAGGGTGTAGAGGCGCTCGGCGGGGTCGGACAGGTCGGCGGTGTAGCACAGGGCGACTTCGGCGACGGCGGCGCCGGTCTCCCGTACGGCGTCGATGGCGGGCCGCATCTGGCCCACGTCGTTGAGCGCGTCGAAGATGCGGAAGACGTCGATGCCGGTGGCGGCGGCCTCCTGGACGAAGGCGTCGGTGACCTCGGTCGGGTAGGGCGTGTAGCCGACGGTGTTGCGGCCGCGCAGCAGCATCTGGAGGCAGATGTTGGGCACCGCCTCGCGCAGCGCGGCCAGCCGCTCCCAGGGGTCCTCGGCGAGGAAGCGCAGGGCGACGTCGTAGGTGGCGCCGCCCCAGCACTCCAGGGAGAGCAGTTCGGGCAGGGTGCGGGCGACGACCGGGGCGGCGGCGAGGAGGTCCTTGGTGCGCACCCGGGTGGCGAGCAGGGACTGGTGGGCGTCGCGGAAGGTGGTGTCGGTGACGCCGAGGGTGGGCGAGTCGCGCAGCGCGCGGGCGAATCCCTCGGGGCCGAGTTCGATCAGGCGCTGCCGGGACCCGGCGGGCGCCTCGCCCGCGGGCAGCGGCGGCAGCTTGGTGACCGGGTCGACGGTCTCGGGGCGTTCGCCGTGCGGCTTGTTGACGGTGACGTCGGCGAGGTAGGTGAGCAGCTTGGTGCCGCGGTCGGCGGAGGTGCGGGCGGTCAGCAGGTGCGGGCGCTGCTCGATGAACGAGGTGGTGACCCGCCCGGCCTGGAAGTCGGGGTCGTCCAGGACGGCTTGGAGGAAGGGGATGTTGGTGGCGACGCCGCGGATGCGGAACTCGGCGACCGCGCGCCGGGCCCGGCCGATGGCGGCCTTGAAGTCCCGTCCGCGACAGGTCAGTTTGACCAGCATGGAGTCGAAGTGGGCGCTGATCTCGGTGCCGGCGTGGGTGGTTCCGCCGTCCAGGCGGATGCCGGAACCGCCCGGTGAGCGGTAGGCGCTGATCCGGCCGGTGTCCGGGCGGAAGCCGTTGGCGGGGTCCTCGGTGGTGATACGGCACTGCAGGGCGGCGCCGCGCAGCCGCACGGTGTCCTGGGAGAGTCCGAGGTCGGCCAGGGTCTCGCCGGCGGCGATGCGCAGCTGGGCCTGGACCAGGTCGACGTCGGTGACCTCCTCGGTCACGGTGTGCTCGACCTGGATGCGCGGGTTCATCTCGATGAAGACGTGGTTGCCGTCGCGGTCGAGGAGGAACTCCACGGTGCCGGCGTTGCGGTAGCCGATCTCGCGGGCGAAGCGGACCGCGTCGGCGCAGATGCGGTCGCGCAGTGCGGGGTCGAGGTTGGGGGCGGGGGCGAGTTCGATGACCTTCTGGTGGCGGCGCTGCACGGAGCAGTCGCGCTCGAAGAGGTGGATGACGTTGCCCTCGCCGTCGGCGAGGATCTGCACCTCGATGTGGCGGGGTTCGACGACGGCCTTCTCCAGGAAGACGGTCGGGTCGCCGAAGGCGGACGCCGCCTCGCGGGAGGCGGCCTCGATGGACTCGCGCAGCGCGGCCGGGTCCTCGACCCGCCGCATGCCGCGCCCGCCGCCGCCGGCGACGGCCTTGACGAAGACGGGGAAGCCGATGTCGTCGGCGGCGCGGACCAGTTCGTCCACGTCGGTGGAGGGCGCGGAGGAACCCAGCACCGGGACCCCGGCCGCGCGGGCCGCCGCCACCGCGCGGGCCTTGTTGCCCGTCAGCTCCAGGATGTCGGCGTCCGGTCCGACGAAGGTGATGCCGGCCTCGGCGCAGGCGCGCGCCAGCTCGGGGTTCTCCGACAGGAAGCCGTAGCCGGGGTAGACGGCGTCCGCGTCCGCCCGGCGGGCCGCGCGGACGATCTCGTCCACCGACAGGTAGGCGCGCACCGGGTGGCCGGGCTCGCCGATCTCGTAGGCCTCGTCGGCCTTGAGCCGGTGCAGCGAGTTGCGGTCCTCGTGAGGGAAGACGGCGACGGTGCGCGCTCCGAGCTCGTAGCCGGCGCGGAACGCGCGAATGGCGATCTCGCCGCGGTTGGCGACCAGTACCTTGCGGAACATCCTGGATCCCTTCGGCCTGCCGGTGACGAGGACCATGGTGTCGGCGACACTCCTGTGACGCCATGTGAGCCGGGCCACTCACGCCGGTGTCTCCCCCGTGCGGTGGTGCGTCCGGGGCCGTACTCGGTGCGAACCGGTGCGAACGGCACGGATCGCGACGGTGTGTCAGGCGGTGGCCGGCCGTTCGGTGCCCGGTCGTCCGCGGAATTGTCAGTGATCGGTAACAGCGGGATCCCCGAGGGGGTTTCCGCCGTCCTCAGAAGTGCGTGTGCCCAGGAGGCGCGCGCTACGGACACGGACTGGCGAGAAGCGGGGCGGGGACATGGCACGGCACAACGGACGGGGATGGCACGGTCGGGTGCTCGCGGCGGCGCTCGGGGTGACCGCGGTGGCCACCGCCGCGTCGGTGTGGACCGCGCAGGCCGACCCCTCGGGGAGCGGACACGCGTCGGGGCGCCCGTCCGCGTCGGCCGGGGGGGCGGCGGGCGCGGGCGCGCAGGGCGGCGGGGCGGCCAAGGTGGCGGTGACCATCGCGCACGCCTCCGACCGGGGTGAGCGGGGCGTCAACATCACCATCGACGACGGCCCGGACCCCACCTGGACCCCGCAGGTGCTCCAGGTGCTGCGGGAGTACGGGGTGAAGGCCACGTTCTGCATGGTGGGCCCGCAGGCGAAGGCGCACCCCGATCTGGTGAAGGCGGTCGTGGCGGCCGGGCACCGGCTGTGCGACCACACCGTGTCGCACGACACCGCCATGGACCACAAGTCCGAGGCGTACCAGTCGCAGCAGATCGTGGACGCCGAGCGCATGATCACCGAGGCCTCGGGGGGCGTCCGGCCGATGTACTACCGGGCTCCGGGGGGCGCGTTCACCCCGTACAGCCGCTCGCTGGCCGCCTCCCACGGGATGCGTCCGCTCGGCTGGAACGTCGATTCCAAGGACTTCGAACGGCCGGGTGCGGCGGCCATCGTCGCCACCGTCGAGCATGAGATGGCCAACGGTCCGACCGTGCTGTTCCACGACGCGGGCGGGGACCGCTCGCAGACCGTGGCCGCGCTGCGTGAGGTGCTGCCCTGGCTGAAGCAGCAGGGGTACTCCTTCGGGTTCCCGGTGCGCTGAGCTTCGGGTTCCCCCTGCGCCGAGCGCGGGCGGCCTGCCGGGCGCCGATGAGGGGGCGTCAGGCCGGGCGGCCCGCCGTGGCGTCGCCCTGACGGCCGCCGACCAGGGCCGCGGCCGTCAGGGCGGCCCAGCCGAGGGCGCTGGCGACCGCGCCGGCCCGGCGGACCCGGCCGGTGACGGCACGGCCGAACAGCACGGCGTCGCCGACGTCCGAGGCGATCCGCACGGCTGCCGCGGTGGCCAGGGCCGGTCCCGCCGGGGCGAGGAGCATCGCCAGTCCACCGGCCGCGTCGCGCCAGGCCAGCGGGCGCAGGGCCAGGGCGGTGTACGGGTGGGTCCTACCGTGTTCGCCGGTCAGCCCCACGGGGCCGGCCAGCCAGTCCGGCCGACGGACGGCCGTCACTCCGTAGGCGGTCGTCGCCGCCCCGACCACGCGCAGCAGTCCTGTCCGCACCGAAGACACCTCCGCGAGAGAACGCGGCCGGGCCGTGTCCGCCGGCGTTTTCCGGTTCATCCGGCTCGTCCCGCTCGTCCGAATCCGTTCCGAAGGGGCGCGTACCCGCGGCCGGACGGTTGCCCCGTACACCGAGAGAGGATTTGTCGCTGTTTTGGGTGCACAGTGGAAGGAGCACCAACCCCCTCATACGGAGGCGGTCATGATCGTCCTCGGTGTCATCCTGCTGGTGGTCGGATTCGTCACCGGCATTTCCATCCTCTGGACCATCGGCATCATCCTGGCCGTGGTCGGCGCGGTCCTGTGGCTGCTGGGCAGTACGGGACACGCGGTGGCCGGCCATCGCCACTATTGGTGACCGACCGGACGGCACTCGTTTCCGGCCCGGCACCGGGCACCGTACCCGACCGACAGCGAACGGCCCCGCGCCCCGGCGTGGGGCCGTTCGCTGCTCGCCGGCCGGTCGGGAACCCGGGCGCCGTGAAGGGATCGTGCACGGTCTATCCCGCGTCAGGCGGGGTAGCCGCACAGGCGGAAGAGCAGTAACACACTGTGACACTTTGAGGCAACCACATGGCCGTCCCGCTTAGGCAGAAGGCGTCGGATGGGCCGGACCGGAACAGGAACACGCGTGTCGCGCTGCACTGGCACGCCCACTGGGACAGTGGGGCGATCAGTGCGGCCGAGGCCCGTGCGGCAGTCGGCAGTTTCCTGGACCGGGTCCGCGCCACCGGCGGCAGCACCGTCCCCCATCGCGTGACTCAGGACGCGCAACTGGTGGTCAGCGAGCTGATCACCAATGTCATACGGCACGCTCCCGGAGCCTGCGGCTTGCGTCTGGAGGTGTGGCCCGACAGCGGGCTGGTGGAGATCAGCGTGTGGGACACCTCGCCCCGGCCGCCCCGGCCCCGGCCGCACGACGGCCGCCGGGTGGGCGGTCACGGCCTGGAGATCGTGAAGGCGGTCAGCCATTCCCTGACCGTCACCGCCCGTGCGCCCGGCAAGCAGGTCACCGCGCAGTTGCTCATGTCTCCCGCCTCGCCGGCGGGGTGACTGCGGCGTTCCCCCGACCCGGTGCGTCCCGGCCGTGATGACAGCGCGGCGGACGCACCGGGTCTTCCGTGCCGAGCACTGCGGTACTCCGGGTCCTCGGTCTTCGGGCCTTCGGTGACCTGGTCCTCGGCTCTCGGGTTTCGGTGCGGGGCGGTCGCCCCGGTACGCGACACGGGACGGCGGACCGCTTCTCGGTCCGCCGTCCCGTGTCGTCCGGCCCGTGCGCCCTGTGCCCGGGCGTGGTCAGATCCGTCCGCCGGTGAGCCGGGTGAGGGGCCCGTGGGTGCGGCGGCCCGCCCGGCGGCCCACCGCGTACGAGGCCGCGGTGAGCGCGGCGACGCCGCCGCCGAGGCCCGCGGCGACGATCTTGCGCTGAGCGATCAGCGTCCACGCCGTGCGGGCGGTGGCCGCGACCTGACCGGAGGCCGTGACGACGGCCTGACGGCCCGCCGCGACACCCTTCGCGGCGCTCTGCGCGACGCCGCTGGTCGCCTCGGCGGCCTTCGCCGCGCCCGCCTTGGCGGCCGAGGCCGCGGTGTCCGTCTTCGCCGTCGCGGCGTCGGCGGCCCGGGCGGCCGGCACGGTCGCCTTGTCCGCGGCCCGCCGGGCCTTCGCGGCGGTGTTCTTCTGGTCGGTACTGCCGTTGGATTCCGTCATGTGCACCGCCTTGCCCCTCGTTCCGTCGGCAAACTCGGCTCTGGCGGAGCTGTCAAGTCCGCCCGCCCGCCGCCGGGTTCCCGGGCCGGCCCGGTGGGGGGCCGACGTCGTCGCGGCCCGCCGGTGCGACCGACCCGGCGCCGAGGGGGCCGGGTCGGCGTACGGCCTGCGGGTGCGGGGGGTGGCACGGTCGGCCATTCTGGGAGGGAACGACGCCGCGAAGGAGTGCACGATGAGCATGATGGACAAGCTCAAGGGCCTGCTGAAGGGGCACGAGGAGCAGACCGGCAAGGGCATCGACAAGGGCGGTGACTACGTCGACGAGCGCACCCAGGGCAAGTACCGCAGCCAGGTCGACACGGCTCAGGACAGGATGAAGCAGCAACTGGGCGACCAGGACCGGGGCCCGGACCAGCCGCCGCGGTGACCCGCCACGCGCCCGGCCCTGAGAACCGGCGCCGCGCCGGGTTCCGCGTCGACGCAGATGTCCGGTGCCGTGCCGCCCGCCGCGGACGCCCGGCGCCGCCCCGCGCCCGGTCCGGGTGAGCCGCCGGCGCCCGTGCCGTGCCCGGTCCGCTTCCGTGCGGGCCGGGCACGACGCGTGGGCGCACCCGGCGGGCGGCTCACCGGACCGTCGCCGTGAGGCCGGCCGACGGGCGGATGTTCTGGTTGAGGCGGAACATGTTCGCCGGGTCGTAGGCGTCCTTGACCTCGACGAGCCGCCGGTAGACAGCGTCCGGGTAGGCGGCGCGCACCTTGTCCTCGCCGGCGTCGCCGCTGAAGTTGACGTACAGGCCGCCGTCGCCGTGGGCCGCGATCTCCCGGCGGGCCGCGCGCGCCCACGCCACATGGCCCTCGAAACCCGCCGCCGTCGGGGACCGCGCGATCACGTTGCACAGCACGCTCGCGTCACGCCTGCTGAACGCGGTGGCGTCGGCGGGCACCCGGGCGAAGGCGCCGCCGAGCTGGTGCAGGTGCAGTTCGCTGAACGGGGTCGGGGTGGTCAGGTGCAGCCGTAGCAGCGTGTCGAGCACGGTGTCGGACGGCTCGACGAACGCCGAGGTGAAGTAGTTGTGGGCGCCGGCCGTCCACAGCGGGTCGAGCAGCGACTGCATGACGGTGTACGGCATGGGCGCCATGAGGTCGGCGACGGGGGTGCCGAGGCCGCGCAGCGGGGCGACGGCCGCCTCGCCCCGTCCGAGCGGCCCCGCGTACATGCCGGCCACCACCACGACCCGCGTGCCGTGGACCTTCTCGGGCAGGAACGGCAGCGGGGGCGCGGTGGTGAGGTCGAGGAGGGTCGTCAGCTCGTCGGGCATGTCCGCGGTGGCGTCGCGCCAGCGGGTGACGACCTGCCGTGCCTCGTCCAGGGGATAGAAGACCAGGCCGGCCAGGACCTGCGGGCCGACGGGGTGCAGCCGGAACTCCAGCGACGTGACGACGCCGAAGTTGCCCCCGCCGCCCCGCAGGGCCCACAGCAGTTCGGGGTGCTCGTCCGCGTCGGCGGACACCGCGCGGCCGTCGGCGGTGACCACCTGCGCGGCCGTCAGGTTGTCACAGGACAGGCCGTACAGGCGCAGCAGCCAGCCCACGCCGCCGCCGAGCGTGAAGCCCGAGACGCCGGTGGTGGAGACCAGCCCGCCGGTCACGGCGAGACCGAAGGCCTGGGTCTCGTGGTCGAGGTCGCCCCAGGTCAGGCCGGGCTGGACGACAGCCCGGCGCCGATCGGGGTCGACGAACGCCCCTTTCATCGGCGACAGGTCGATGACGATGCCGTCGTCGCAGGTGGAGAACCCGGCGATGCTGTGGGCGCCGCCGCGCACGGCGACCGTCAGGTCCCGGTCGCGGGCGAACGCGACGGCGCTGAGCACGTCCGCGGCGCCCGCGCAGCGGACGACCAGGGCCGGGTGCTTGTCGTGGGCGCCGTTCCACACGGCCCGGGCGTCGTCGTAGGAGAGATCGCCGGGGCGGACGAGCGTGCCGCGCAGGGCCGCCTCCAGCTCGTTGAGGGCGGCGTCCCCCGGGACGCCCTTCGCCGTGTCGGTGGACATGGTCGGCTCCTCGGTGTCGGTGCGCGCCGGGCCGTCCCGGACCGCGGGCGGCGCCTCTCGGCACACCGGCGAAGCCGCCGAGGAGCCGGATACGCGGGCCTTCGGCCGTGGCTGCCCCTCAGCAGCAGGCTATCGCCGGACCGGCGGCGGTACGCGTCGAGCGGAGGCGCCTGCCGTTTCGGCGCGTTCGCCGCCGTCAGGCGGGGCGTTCGCCGTACACGCGGTGGGGTTCGGCGTCCGACCACCGGACGTCGAGGCCGAGGCCGGGCCGGTCGGTGTCGGGCCGCAGGGCGCCGTCGTCCGGGGACAGGGCGCCGTCGAACACCAGGCGCTCGAACCGGACGTGGTCGTGGAAGTACTCCAGGTGCCGCAGCCGGCGCACGGCGCAGAAGGCGTGGGCGGAGACCGCGGGCGCGCAGTGCGCGGACAGGTCGAGGTGATGGGCCGACGCCAGCCCCGCGGCCTCCAGCAGCCCGGTGATCCCGCCGCAGCGGGTGACGTCCGCCTGGAGGCAGTCCACCGCGCGCCCGGCGACCAGGTTGACGAAGTCGCGGGTGGTGTAGGCGTACTCCCCCGCGGCGATCTCCAGGCGTGCCGGTCCCCGCTCGCTCAGCATGCGCAGCCCCTCGATGTCGGCCGAGCTGACCGGTTCCTCGAACCAGCGCACGTCCCATTCGTCGTGGAAGCGGTGCGCCCAGTACAGCGCCTCCTTGCGGCCGAGCGCCCCGTTGGCGTCGACGAGGATCCCGGTGGCGTCGCCGACCGCCGCGCGGACCGCGGTGAGCCGCTCGGGGTCGCGCCCGGGATCGCGTGAGGTCTTCAGCTTCACCCGGCCGATGCCCTGTTCCGTCCAGCCGGCGAGCTGGTCGGCGAGGCGGTCGAGGGGGTAGTTGGTGAAGCCGCCGCTGCCGTAGACGGGGACCCGGTCGTGGTGGGCGGGCAGCACATGGACCAGCGGCAGGTCCAGCAGCCTCGCCTTGAGGTCCCACAGGGCGATGTCCGCGGCGGAGACCGCCATGGCCCCGACGCCGGGCCGGCCCGCGTTGCGGATCCGGCGGCCCGTCAGTTCCCGCAGGACGGGCGGCGAGGCGGGGCTTCGTCCTTCGAGCAGCGGTGCGACGGCGCCGGAGAGGAAGGCGGCGACCGAGACGTCCCCGTAGGTGTAGCCGAGGCCCGTCCGCCCGCCCGCGTGCACCCGCACCAGGATCATCGTGGTGGAGTCCCACTCCAGGGTGCCGTCCTGCTCGGCGCCGTCCGGGCCGTCGGTGGGCAGGGTGAAGGCGTGGACGTCCACGGCGTCGATCGGACGGTCGAGACCGGGCACCCCTGCCATGTGTACTCCTTCGCCGTCACCTCGGTCACGGCTGCCGGCGCCGACAGCCTCGGTCGTCACCTTGGGTGACCCGTGCGGGAGTCCGCAAACCGGGCGGGCATCGGCCGCTTCCGCCGCCGCGGGTTCACTCGTGAGGGGGAAGGTGCGGCGCAGGCGGCCGAATGTCCGCTTGCGGCGATGCGCGGAGCGGGACCCCATTGGTCAGCCGATGCGGCTGCCCGCCCCGTCCTGCACGACCGCGCTCCGCACGGCCGTCGGCACAGACGACACCAGCACCAGCACCAGCACCAGCACCAGCACCGGGGGCCGCTTCCCCGCTTACGCCGCGGAACCCGAGGTGAACCATGCGCGACCTGTTCGTCCGTCCCAGCGCCCCGATGTGCTCGGAGCTACTCCGCGGGCTGGAGCCGCTCGGTCCGGAGCGGGTGGCCGCCGCGGCCCGCGCCCTCGCCGACCGGCTGGCGCAAGACCGGAACGACGTCGCCCGGACGCTGTGGCAGGTCCACCGCGTCCACGACCCGCGGCGACGGCTCGCCGGCCACGGCCGCCCCGTCCGCGTACGGCTCCCGCTGCCGCCCGTCGGCGACCGCCGGGAGCCGTACGTCCACACCGGCCGGGCGCGGTGAGACGAGTCGCGGTTTCAGCACGTGGAGGGCGCACATGTCGAAGACACACCCCGGCCTGGCCGAGCCGCAGCGGACCACCCGGCCGCCGCAGGGCCGTACCGGGGAGACGATCCGGGACTACCTGACCACGACCGACCACAAGAAGATCGGCCATCTGTACCTGGTCACGTCGTTCGCCTTCTTCCTGGCGGCCGGTGTGATGGCGCTGCTGATGCGGGCCGAACTGGCGCGTCCCGGGCTGCAGATCATGGACCAGGACCAGTACAACCAGTTGTTCACCCTCCACGGCACGATCATGATGCTGCTGTTCGCGACGCCGACCTTCGCCGGCTTCGCCAACGCGGTGATGCCGCTGCAGATCGGCGCCCCGGACGTCGCCTTCCCCCGGCTGAACGCGCTCACCTACTGGTTCTTCCTGTTCGGCGGGGTGACGGTGGTGTCCGGGTTCGCGGTGGACGACGGGGCGGCGCCGTTCGGCTGGTTCGCGTACACGCCGCTGAGCCGGGCCGAGCACAGTCCCGGCCACGGCGGCGACCTGTGGGCGATGGGACTGGTCGTCGCGGGGCTGAGCACCACGCTCGGCGCCGTGAACTTCATCGCCACGATCCTGTGCCTGCGCGCCCCGGGGATGACGATGTTCCGGATGCCGATCTTCACCTGGAACGTGCTGTTCACCTCGATCCTGGCGCTGCTGGCCTTCCCGGTGCTGACGGCGGCGCTGCTGGCCCTGGAGGCCGACCGCAAGCTCGGCGCCCACATCTACGACCCGGCCAACGGCGGCGCCCTGCTGTGGCAGCACCTGTTCTGGTTCTTCGGCCATCCGGAGGTCTACATCGTGGCGCTGCCGTTCTTCGGCGTGGTCACGGAGATCATCCCGGTCTTCAGCCGCAAGCCGGTCTTCGGCTACGCCGGCATGGTGGGGGCGACCATCGCGATCACCATGCTGTCGGCCACCGTCTGGGCGCACCACATGTTCGCCACCGGCGGGGTGCTGCTGCCGTTCTTCTCGGTGATGTCGTTCCTGATCGCCGTCCCGACCGGGGTGAAGTTCTTCAACTGGATCGGCACCATGTGGAAAGGCAGTCTGTCCTTCGAGACGCCGATGCTGTGGTGCCTGGGCTTCATGGTCACCTTCCTGCTCGGCGGGCTCAGCGGCGTCCTGATCGCCTCCCCGCCGCTGGACTTCCATCTGACCGACAGCTACTTCATCGTGGCCCATCTGCACTACGTGCTCTTCGGGACGATCGTGTTCGCCACCTTCGGCGGGTTCTACTTCTGGTGGCCGAAGATGACGGGCAAGCTGCTGGACGAGCGGCTGGGGAAGATCCACTTCTGGTCGCTGTTCGTCGGCTTCCAGACGACGTTCCTGGTGCAGCACTGGCTGGGCGAGATGGGCATGCCGCGCCGCTACGCCGACTACCTGGCCGCCGACGGTTTCACCGCGCTCAACATGGTGTCCTCGGTCGGCGCGTTCCTGATCGGCCTGTCCACGCTGCCGTTCCTGTACAACCTGTGGAAGACCGCCCGCCACGCGCCGAGGGTGGAGGTGGACGACCCCTGGGGGTACGGCAGATCGCTGGAGTGGGCGACCTCCTGTCCCCCGCCGCGGCACAACTTCACCGCCCTGCCGCGCGTCCGGTCCGACTCCCCGGCCTTCGACCTGCACCATCCTGCGGTCCTGCGGGAACTGCCGGGGGGCGGGCACGGGACGGTGGAGCCCACTCCCGACACCCTGGGGAGGCAGAGCGAATGAAATCCGAGGCGTACCTCTTCGGCGGTGTGGCCGTGTTCTTCCTGCTCACCGACGTGGCCTACATCTGGTTCGCGCGGGAGCCGGCCGGCATCGCCGCGCTGACCGTGTCGTGCTTCATGGCATCGGTGATCGCGTTCTTCTGCCTGGTCAACCACCGGCGCAAGGGAGCGCGTCCGGAGGACCGGCGGGACGGGGAGGTCCACGAGCGCAGCGGCCGGCTCGCCTTCTTCCCGCCGCACAGCCGCAATCCCGTGGTGACCGCGGCCGGCGTGGCGATCTGCGCCGTCGGCGTCGTCTACGGCTTCTGGCTGTTCCTGATCGGGATCGGCGTCCTGGCGATCGGGCTGCTCGGCATGGTGCTGGAGTTCGCGGACCGCGACGACGGCTGACGCGCGGTGCGCGGGGAGGGACCGCATGCGCGGCGGGCCGTGGAACTCGCTCCGAAATCTACATAAAAGGGGTATAAATCACCCACACGGGGGAACACTTGCACAAGGCAAAGGAACCCTTTTGGAGAGGAGACGACAGCAATGTCGTATCCACATCGCTCCAGCTCCAGTGACGTGGGCAGCACCACCCATCCGGAGATGATGCACTCGCATCCGGAGATGGCCGAGATGCGCGAGCGGCTGGAACGCACCGCGTCGAGCGGCCCGGCGATCGCCATCGAAGGTCTCATCCTCCTGACCGGTCTGTACGCGGCGATCTCCCCCTGGGTCGTGCACTTCGCGATCCAGCCGGCCATCACCGTCAACAACCTGATCGTGGGCATCACCATCGGCCTGATCGGGCTCGGTCTGGCCCTCGCCCCGGAGCGCATGTTCCGGCTGTCGTGGGCGCTGGTGCCGCTCGGCGTGTGGCTGTTCATCTCCCCGTGGGTGGTGACCCTCACGCACAGCGCCCGGGCGGGCATCATCTGGAACAACTGCTGGGTGGGCGCGATCACCGCCGCGCTGGGCCTCGCGGCCATGGGGCTGACCATCGGCGTGGCGCGTCAAGGCCACCGGGGCCGCCGATGACACAGAGGGAGAGCCCGCCGTGCCGGTGCCCCGGGCACGGGCACGGCGCTCCGCCGGGCCGGCCGTACGCCGCAGACGGCGTCCGCGGCCCGGCGGACGGCCGTCCGCTCACTCCCGCGGGGCGGTGCTCCCGCCCGCCACGGGGTCGGCGGTGCGGCCGGCGATCTGCAGCCGTTCCTCGGCGGTGGCGGGCGCGTCGACGCGTTCGCCGTAGTACCAGGCGCTGAGCGCGGCCCGCAGCCGGTGCCGCGACGGGGCCCCGGGGCCCGGGCTCTCCAGCGGCAGCGGGATGTCGCGGACGAGGAACCTGTACCGGTCCCGCGCGCCGACGTCCGTGTGGCGTTCGGACATGCCGCCGGGCAGGTCCTGGTACACCTGGCCGGTCTCCTCGCCCTCCTCCAGCAGCCGCCGCTCGTGCCTCTGGAGCGCCAGGCACACCCGCTTGGTGATCATGAAGGCGAGAATAGGGCCGAGGAAGAACAGGACCCGGAAGATCCAGGTCAAGCCGTTGACGGAGACGCGGAAGACGTAGGCGATGACGTCGTTGCCGCCGGCCAGCAGCAGGACGGCGTACCAGACGAGGGCGGCGACGCCGAGCCCGGTGCGCACCGGGCGGTCGCGCGGCCGGTCGCACAGATGGTGCTCGACCAGGTCGCCGGTGATCCAGCGCTCGAAGGCGGGATAGGCGTAGAGCACCAGGAACAGCAGCGCCGGCAGGACCACGGCCGGCAGCAGCACGTTCCACATGACGGTGTGTCCGGCGACGTTCCACTCGACGCCGGGCATCAGGCGCAGCGCGCCTTCCAGGAAGCCGACGTACCAGTCCGGCTGCGCGTCCGTGGACACCTGGTCAGGGATGTACGGGCCGAACGCCCAGATGGGGTTGATCTGCGCGATCGCGCCCACGACGGCGAGGACGCCGAAGACCATCAGGGACAGTCCGGTGGACTTGGCGGCGAACGCAGGGAACATGGGCAGCCCCACCACGTTGCGGTTGGTCCTCCCCGGCTCCGACCACTGGGTGTGCTTGAGGTACACCACCAGGATCAGGTGGACGGCGATCAGCGCGATGATCAGCCCCGGCACGAACAGGACGTGCACGATGTACAGCCGGCCGATGATCCGGTGGCCCGGGAAGGGGCCGCCCCAGGCGAAGTAGGCGAGGTACGTGCCGACGACCGGGATGGACTGCACGATGGAGTTCGCGGTGCGCAGACCGGTGCCGGAGAGCAGGTCGTCGGGCAGGGAGTAGCCGCAGAAGCCCTCCAGGAGCGCCAGCAGGAACAGGGTGACGCCCACGAACCAGTTGGTCTCGCGCGGTCTGCGGAAGGCGCCCGTGAAGAAGATCCGCAGCATGTGCGCCCCGATGGCCGCCACGAACACCAGTGCGGCCCAGTGGTGCATCTGGCGCATCAGCAGCCCGCCGCGCACGTCGAAGCTGAGGTACAGGGTGGAGTCGTAGGCCTGGGAGACCAGCAGGCCGCGCAGCGGGCCGTACGAGCCGCGGTAGGGCGTCTCGGCCAGGCTCGGGTCGAAGAAGAGCGTGAGGAAAGAGCCGGTGAGCACCAGGGCGGCGAAGCTGTAGAGGGCGATCTCGCCGAGCAGGAAGGACCAGTGGTCGGGGAAGGCCTTGCGCAGCAGTTGCCCGGCCAGTTCCGAGACGGGAGCGCGCCGGTCGGCGACGACGTATGCCTGGAAGGCGGCCTGCCGGGTCCGGGCCTGGAATCTCGCCTTGCGGCGCCGTGTCAGCACGCCCGCATCACGCTCCTCAGGTGTCGTCTCCGGTCTCCGCCGGGTGTGCCGGACCGCCGGGTGTTTCAATCTTGGGTGTGGGGCCCGCGCGCACGGCGCAGGCGTGCCGGGGGCACCCCCATTGCCACAGCGACGGTGAGGACGCGGTGTGGACGCTCGAAGCGGTGTCGTGGCGGAACTGACGGCGGAGCACGCCCGCATCCGGTCGCTGTTCGACCGCATCCGCGCCGCGCGCCCGGGCGGCACGGAGCGCACCGAGCTGGTGGAGCGGGCGGCCGCCGCGCTGGTGCGCCACTCGGTGGCGGAGAAGGCCCGGCTGTACCCGGCGGTGCGGCGCTGTGTTCCGGACGGCGACGAGCGGGTGGAGCGCGAGCTGCGCGCGCACCGGGAGGTCGAGGAACTGCTCGCGGCGCTGACGGCGGCGGACCCGGCGGGCGAGGAGTTCACGGAACTGCTCGTGGCGGTGGTCGCCCGGGTGACGCGGCAGTTCGTGGAGCAGGAGCAGACGCTGTTCCCGCGGCTGGAGGCCGGGTGCCCGGAGGAGGTCCTGCGCGATCTCGGCGACCAGGTCCGCGCGACCGAGGCGTCCGCACCGGCCCGGCCCCGCCCCAGCGCCCCCGACGCGGCCCCGCTGGTACGGCTCACCGCGCAGGTGTGGGGGCCGCTGGACCGGCTGCGGGACCGGTCGGGGCGGCGCGGGCGGCGGTGGCGTACGGGGGCCTGAGGGGCGGGAGCGCCCCGCCGGGCAGCCGGACGGCCCGCTGGGCGCGAGCACCCGCCAGGGAACTCCACCGCCCGGTGCGGGATATTCCGCGTCGGCCGACGTCGTCGGGGGTACTGCGGAGCTACGGACCGCATCGGCCCCGGCCGGGCGGCGGCCCACCCCGCGTGCGCCGGGCGCCTCCCGGACGGAGCGCCGGGACGCACCGCCGTATCCGCCCCGTCGCCGGATCCGAAGGAGCCTCTCGTGAACTACGAACGCGAACTCGCTCAGATCGAGAAGCAGTTGGTGACGCAGGATCCCCTGCTGGCGGAGAAGCTGGAGACGTTCGAGCAGATCACCGCCCCCCGGCCGCCCAGGGCCGGACCGCGCCGCCGCGTCTACCTCCTGGCCGCCATCGTCTTCGTGCTGCTCGCCCTCACCTCCGCCCTGGCCTCCGGCGCGGCCACCGAGCATCCCCGGCCGCCGCAGGTGGTCCCGGAGCAGCCGGCCGGGTCCGGATAGGCACACCGCCCGCGTCCGGGCACGTCACCGGTGCCCGGATGACTTACGGTTTGTGCGGGAACGCGGTGCCGCCGGACCGCGGGCGCGCCCGACCGGACGATCCGCCGCACGGCCGCGGCCCCGAGGACCCCGAGGAGCGGCGGGATGACCGGTGACAGCAGACGCCAGGAGCCCGGGCACGACGGCGGGCCTACGGCCTCCCACTCGGACACCGGGGGGCACCGCTTCCCGTGGCTGCGGCGCACGGTGCTCGCCGTGGAGGACCGGCTCGGCGCGTTCGCGCTGGTCCGACGGGGCCGCGACCTGGAGCTGATGCACCGGGCGATGGGGTTCGCCACCCTCTCGCTGGTCACGCTGGCGCCGCTGCTGATCGTGGTGGCCGCCGCCGATCCCCTGGGCCAGGGCGGCTTCGCGTACTGGCTGGTGGACGGCATGGGGCTGTCCGGCCGGTCCGCGCGGGTGCTGACCGACATCATCAGCCCTCCGGTCAAGGTGATCAGCACCACCAGCGTCTGGGGCGGTGTCCTGCTCGCCGTGTTCGGCGTGTCCTTCGCGGGCAGCGTGCAGAACGGCTACGAACGGATCTGGGGCCTGCCGCCCGGCCCCTGGCACCGGGTGTGGCGGCAGCTGACGTGGCTGGCCGTGCTGACGGCGTACCTGTACCAGGAGGTGCTGAACCGGCAGCAGTTCCAGGGCCTGGAACGGGTGGCGGTGGCCACGAGCACCGGCGCGCTGTTCTTCTGGTGGGGCCAGCGGTTCCTGCTGGGCGGGCAGGTTCCGTGGTGGCGTCTCCTGCCGGGCGCGATCGCGACCATGGTGGGGCTCGGCGGGCTGCGCGTCTTCTCCAACCTGGTCTTCACCCCGCTCATCGTCGACAACGCGGTCAGCTACGGCACGGTCGGGATCGTCCTCGTGGTGGAGTCGTGGCTCACCGGCGTCGGCTTCGTCGTCTACGGCGGTGCGATGTTCGGCCGCTGGTTCTGCGAGCACCACTGGCTGCCCCGCCTGCGGTGACGGCGGGGCGGGGCGCGCAGGGGGCCGGAGGGGTGTGCCGGGGCGGGGGCGTTTGGCGGCGGCCGTGCCGGGTTACTCCGTGACCGCCCCACCCGCCCGAACGCCCGGGCCGCCGGAGCCCCGGCCACCCGCCGGCGTTCACCGTCCCAGCCGAGGTCAGCCACCGTGTCCGACGCCGCCTCCGCAACCCGGCACCGGCCCGCCGCCGGGACGCGCCCGGGCGGTCGCCGGTGAGCGCCCTCACCATCGTGCTGGCGCTGCTCGCGGCGCTGTCGAACGCCTCGGCCTCCGTCCTCCAGCGGCGCGCCGCGACCGACGAGTCCGACGCCGGCAGCGGGGCCCGGCAGGCGCTGCGCTGGCTCGTGCGGGTGCTGCGCCGCCCGTACTGGCTGGCCGGGGCGGGGCTGCTGGCGCTCTCCACCGTGCTTCAGGCGGCGGCGCTGGCCGTGGGCAGCCTCTCCGTCGTCCAGCCGCTGATGGCCAGCGAGCTGCTGTTCACGCTCGCCGTCGGCAGCGTCGTCTTCCACCGCCGGCCGGACTCGCGGACCTGGCTGGCGTTCGCCGCGCTCGCGGTCGGACTGGCCCTGTTCCTGGGCGCGGCATCGCCCTCCGAGGGGCGGTCCACGGCCGATCCGGGGAGCTGGCTGCCGGTGGGCGCGGCGGTGCTGGGGGTGGTGGTCGTGGTGCTCGGCGCCTCCCGCCTGGTCACGGGCGCGCCCAGGGCGGGGCTGCTCGGGCTGGCGACGGCGGTGTCGTTCGCGGCGACGGCGGCGTTGATCAAGGAGGTCATGGGGCGGCTCGGACAGGGCGTGGGCGCCGTGCTGACGCAGTGGCCGCTGTACGTCGCCCTGGCCGTCGGGGCGCTGAGCTTCCTGCTGCTGCAGAGCGCCTTCCGCGCCGGGAGCCTGACCGCCTCGCAGCCCGCGCTCACCCTGGGGGACGCCCTGACCAGCGTGGCGCTGGGCTGGGTGCTGTTCCAGGAGTACATCGGGCTCGGGGTGCGGGTGCTGCCGGAGGCGATCGGCGTGGCGCTGGTGGGGGTGGGCAGCGTGGGTCTGGCCGGCGCGGCGGCCGGCGACCAGTGGGACGCGGCGCCGGGCGAGCGCGGAGGTGCCGGACCGGACGGCGCGCGATCGGAGCGGCAGCGGTCGTGAACGAGGCGTGTCCCCGGGCGGTGCGGGGCGTGGTCCGTCCTCCGCACGGGCGTCCTGGTACGGCCCCCGTACGGGCGGCTACGGGCCGGTCGGGCCTGCCGTCGCCGGTTCCGGTTCGGGGTCCCGGTCCTCGCCCGGTTCGGGCGGTGCGGTGTCCGGGAGGGCTTCGGCCAGGGCGACGCGCACGCCGCCGCCACAGCGGGCGGACAGGTTGTAGCAGAGGGCGCACAGCGTCGCGAACACGGTGACGGCCAGGACCGCCACGATCCCGAGGGCCAGTTGCCACAGCGGGGGCAGCCACAGCTCCTCGCCCAGCAGGGTGAGCACGATCCACAGGGGCGGCATGGTCACCGCCGCGCACACCATGAGTCCGGTGGACACCAGGAAACTCGTCATCAGCACCGACATCGGATCGGTCCTGGGCACCCGCACCCGCAGGCCCATCGGCCCCTCCGGCCCGTCGGGCGACGTCCACAGGGCGTCCATGCCGCCGGGTGTTCGGGGGCCCTGGCCGGGAGGTATCTCGTCCCGGCCGGCAGGGGCGGCGTCGGCAGCGGCGGTAGCGGTCGCCTCGGTGGCGTCGGCTGTGGCCGGCCCGTCGGCGAGGGCGGCGCCCGGGACCGACTGACCGGTCGGGGCGGAGGCCGCCGCCGGGGCGGACGCGGCCGGGCCGGGGCGCGCCGGGACGGGGTCCGCCGGCGCGGCGGCCGCTGCCACGCCGGCGTCCGTGCCGGTGTCCGTCGGTGACGGGACGCCGGAGGAGGCGGGGCCCGTACCGGGCGTTCTGCCGGCCGACGTACCGGTGCCGTCCTCGTCCACGCGCCGCTCCGCGCCCGTCGTGTCGCCGTCCGTGCGGCGCGGTGCTCGTCTGTTCCTGCGCATGCGTGCCTCCGTGAGGGGTGGTCAGGCACCTCCGTGCAGGCCGCGGGCGGCCGCGGAGGCGACATGGTCGCGGGTGACGCGGCCCACCTCGTGCCAGAACGGTTTGGCGGTCAGATAGGCGCCCAGCACGGACATCACGCCCAGCGAGACATCGACGCTGAGCCGTCCCTGCTCGGCCCAGTACACGTCCTGGAGGTCCAGGAGCAGGGCGTACTCGTCGCAGATCAGCGCGGTTCCGCAGCCGTACGCGACCGCCACGCCGGGGTGTCCCACGGCCCGCCCGTCACCGCGTACGGCGATCAGGCCCACCGCCGCGAGCGTGGCGATGCCGAGGTTGTAGTGGTGCAGGTGCCGGCCGCCCAGGGAGATGTCGCCCCAGGGCAGCCAGCCGCCCCGGATGCCGTGCGTGATGACGCGTACGGCGCCGAAGGTCGTGCCGAAGGAGATCCAGGTGACGATCAGCGAGCGCCGCACCGGGGTGAGCCGGCGCTCCGCGGCCTCGTGCCACCGGTCCACGAGCCGTGGCCGGGCGGGGTCGCGGCGACGCGGCTTGCTGAGTCTCATCGTCGGCCGGCCTCCTGCGCCGCGGACGCGCCCGGGGACGTGCGGACGCCGTCCGGGCCGCCCGGCTCGGTCCCCTGCTGGTGTGCGGTTTCGACCGTATGCGGGCCGTCACCGCCCCGCATCCGCGGTTCCCCCGAACGGCTGTGCCACCGCCCGCGGCCGGAAGGGGCCGTGCCGGATGCGTCAATGGTGTGCGACCAATCCGCGGCCGCCGCGGTCTCGGATCACACGGGGACGTCCCGCCAACCGCACCTGGAGAGAGAACCGTCGTGAGAGAAGCCGTGTACATCGGCACGAAACCGGTGCCCGAGCCCGACCTTCAGCGGCTGCTGCGCGAGGTGGCCCTCGGCGACCAGGAGGCGTTCGCCGCGGTCTACGACGCCGTGGTGCGCTCCGTGCTCGGGGTGGTCCGGGCGGTGCTGCGCGACCAGGCGCAGTCCGAGGAGGTGGCGCAGGAGGTGCTGGTGGAGGTGTGGCGCACCGCGCCGCGCTACCGGCCCGAACGGGGCACCGCCCTCAACTGGATCCTGACCCTGGCCCACCGGCGCGCCGTGGACCGGGTCCGGTCGGCGGAGGCCGCCGCCGCCCGTGACCACCGGGCCGCGCTGCTGGACCGGACGCCCGAGTACGACCAGGTGACCGAGCAGGTGGAGACCCGGCTGGAGCAGGAGCAGGTGCGGCGCTGTCTGCGCACCCTGACCGACCTTCAGCGCCAGTCGGTCACCCTGGCGTACTACCGGGGCCTGACCTACCGGCAGGTCGCCGAGGCGCTCGCGCTGCCGCTCGGCACCGTCAAGACCCGGCTGCGCGACGGTCTCATCCGGCTCCGCGACTGCCTGGGGGTGACCGCGTGAGGGCCACCGACCCGCACGCCCTGACCGGCGCGTACGCGCTGCACGCGCTGCCCGACGACGAGCGGGCCGCGTTCGAGCGCCATCTGGCGGGCTGTTCCTCGTGCGCGCGGGAGGTCGCGGAGTTCTCGGCCACGGCGGCCCGGCTGGCGCCGGCCGCCTCCGTGCCGGTCCGGCCCGCGCTGCGGGAGCGGGTGCTGCACCGCATCGGCGCCGTCCGTCAGCTGCCGCCGGGCACCGCGCCGCTGCACCGGGTACGGCGCGCCGCGCCGCGCGGGCGTGGTCCGGCCCGGTGGGCGCTGGCCGCGTGCGTGGCCGCGGCGGTGGGCCTCGGCGGTACGGCGGTGTGGCAGCACGAGCGGGCGCGGGACGCCCTGCACGACGCCGCCCGGGCGGAGCGGCAGGCAGAGGAGGTGGCCGGTGTGCTGGCCGCGCCGGACGCGCGGACCCGCTCGGTGAGGGTGGCCGGCGGCGCGGGCACCCTGGTCGTCTCGGCGAGCCGTGACCGGGCGGTGTTCCTGGCCTCGGGGATGGTGCGGCCGCCGAGCGGCAGGATCTACCAGCTGTGGTTCGACGACGGCGGGACGATGCGCTCGGCGGGCCTGATGGACCCCGGCCCCACCGCCCAGGCGGTGCCGATGCGGGGGGCCGTGGACGGTGCTTCCGGCGTCGGGATCACCGTGGAGCCGGCGGGCGGGTCGCGGCAGCCGACGACCACGCCCGTCGCCCTGCTGGGGATGCCCGTCTGACGGCGCACCGGAAGGAGGAGGGGCCCGTCGTGACGGGCCCCTCCTCGTGTCCCGCGCGGTCGCCGGTCACTCGACGGTGACGACGACGGAGTGCCATCCGCTCGCGCCGTCGGGGACGGTGGGGGCGCGCTGCTCGGTCTGGACCCGGCCGGTGCGGTCGGTGGCCCGCACGGTGAGGGTGTGGCCGCCCCCGGTCGCCTGCCAGGGCAGCGACCACTGGCGCCAGGTGTCCCTGGTGTCCTCGGATGCCAGGTGCGCCTGCCGCCAGGGGCCGTCGTCCACCCGTACCTCGACCTTGTCGACGCCCCGGTGCTGCGCCCAGGCGACGCCGGCCACCATCACCGTGCCCGCCCGCGGCCGGGCGAAGGGCTTGGGGGTGTCGATACGCGACCCGGTCTTGACCGGCGCCCGCCGGGCCCAGCCGCGCTCGACCCAGTAGGGGTCGTAGGAGTCGAAGGTGGTGAGTTCGATGTCCTCGATCCACTTGCAGGCGGAGACGTAGCCGTACAGGCCGGGGACCACCATGCGGACGGGGAAGCCGTGCGCGAAGGGCAGCGGCTCGCCGTTCATGCCGAGCGCGAGCATCGCGTCGCGGCCGTCCAGCACCTCCTCGACCGGGGTGCCGAAGGTCATGCCGTCCACCGAGCGGGCGACGAGCTGGTCGGCGGGTCCACCCCCGGACGGCGGCCGGACCCCGCACTCGGCGAGCAGTTCGGCCAGCCGTACGCCGGTCCAGCGGGCGTTGCCCGTGTAGGGGCCGCCGACCTCGTTGGAGACGCAGGTCAAGGTGATGTCCCGTTCGATCAGGTGCCGGCGCAGCAGGTCGTCGTAGGAGTAGACGGCCGGGCGGCGCACTCCCCTGCCGTGGATGCGCAGCCGCCACCGGGTCGCGTCGGTCTTCGGTACGACCAGTGCGGTGTCGACCCGGTAGAAGTCGCGGTTCGGGGTCGTGAAGGGGCTGAGGCCGGCGATGCGGAGTCCGGCCCGCGCGGGGACCGGGCGGGCCGGGGAACCGGGGCGCGGGAGGACGACACGGTCGCGGGAGGCGGCCGCGTCCCGGCCGCCTGCGTCGCTCAGCGACCGGCCCGCGAGGCCGACCACCGCGGAGGACGCGGCGGCGGCGGTGGCCTTGAGGACGAAGCCCCGGCGGTTCCAGTCCTGCCGGCCTGCGAGGTCCCGGTCGCGAGGGCTGCCGAGGTCCCGGTTCCGGGAGCCGCCGTGGTCCCGGTCGCGGGGGTCCGGCTCGCGTGGTGCCTTCGGGGGGCCGAGTGAGCCGGTCAGGGCGTACAGGAGCAGCGCACCGGCCAGTGCGCCGGCCAGGGACGGCAGGGCGTCGGTGGGGCCGGGCGAGTCGGGGCGGCCGGTGGCGGCCAGCGCTCCGACGGGTCCGAAGAGGAGGACCCCGGCGGCCCCTGCCCGCCGGTACCGTGCCGCCAGCACGCCCAGCGCCACCGCCAGCAGGGTCAGCACGGCGAGGATGCCGAGCCGCAGGACGAGTTTGTCGTCCGTGCCGAACTGGCGGACCGCCCAGTCCTTCACCGCGCCGGGGGTGCGGTCGATGGCCGCACCGCCCACCGCGACGACCGGTCCGGACTGCGGGCGCACTCCCGCGGCCGACAGTTCGGCCACCGCCAGCCCGGCGCACCCGGCCAGTGCCCCGCTGAACGCGCCGAGTGCCAGGCGCAGCGGGGTCTTCGGTGCGCGCCGTTCCTTCTCCTGATCCCTCACGCGGGGAATCCGGTCCCGGCGCCGGGGCGGATTGGCGGCGGACCCGGTGTTCCTCCGCGCGGGTCGGGTGCGCCCGGTGGTCAGGCGTGGCCGGCGCGCGGGCGGACGCCGACCATCCGCCAGATCCTGATCTCGCGCACGATGCCGGGCAGTTCCTTGACCAGCAGGGCGAGCGCCAGTCCGCCGATCACGGCGGCCTCCGCCGTCAGCACCTGTTTGGCTTTCATCCCCGTTCCTTCCTCTGGTGTCGTCCCGGGCGTTGCCGGTGTCCGCTCCACGGCCGGGGCGTGGGCGGGCCGTGCGGGCCGGGCGGTCAGCCCGGTGAGATGTTCGGCATGGTCTGGGAGATCGCGTCGTGCTTCTTCCAGTGGATGCCGGTGGACCGGCGGGCGTCGGACGTGCCGTCCCGGTGATGCCCCTGCTGCCGGTGGTGGGGGCCCCTGTTGCCCTCGTGCAGTCCGGTGACGTGCCGGGGGGTGTCGGGCTTCACGTCGGGGCGGCCGACTCTGATGCTGCCCATGATCCGCTCCTCGCGCTCGGTGGATGGGGGAAGGTCCTGTCGTCGCCTGAGGGGCCCGCGGTCCGTTCCGGGGGGCCGGGGCCCGGGCGCCGGGGTCAGCGCACCCCGCTCTCCCTCTCGGCGCGCCAGTGCGGGTCGTAGCCGCTGGTCAGCTCGTCCCGGTTGTGGCGCCACCTGGGTTCCTTGTTGACGGCCATGCTGGTGATGCCGCGCATCCGCCGGATGAAGGCGCCGTAGGGGCGGATGAGGACCGAGGACAGGCTGCCGCCGGTGGGCTCGTCCATGAACGGCATGAACGCGTCGGGGAAGCCGGGCATGGTGCAGCCGATGCAGATGCCGCCGACGTTGGGGCAGCCGCCGATGCCGGCCATCCAGCCGCGCTTGGGCACGTTGCAGTTGACCACCGGCCCCCAACAGCCGATCTTCACCTGGCACTTGGGCGAGTTGTAGTCGCGGCTGAAGTCGCCCTGCTCGTAGTACGCGGCCCGGTCGCAGCCCTCGTGCACGGTCTTGCCGAACAGCCACTGCGGACGCAGCATGTGGTCCAGCGGCGGGGGCGGCGCCGAACCCGCGGCGTGGTAGAGCACCCAGGTGAGGGTCTCCATGAAGTTCTCGGGCTGGATCGGGCAGCCGGGCACGTTCACGATGGGCAGCGCGCCCTGCGACCGGAAGTCCCAGCCGAGGTAGTCCGCGAGGCCCATCGAGCCGGTGGGGTTGCCGGCCATCGCGTGGATGCCGCCGTACGTCGCGCAGGTGCCGACGGCGACGACGGCCCACGCCCGGGGGGCGAGCTGGTCGATCCACCAGTTGAGGGTGAGGGGTTCGCCCGTGTCCGGGTCGTTGCCGAAGGAGGTCCAGTAGCCGTCGCCCTCGATGATGTTCTGGTTGGGGACCGAGCCCTCGATGACCAGGATGAAGGGGCCCAGGTCGCCGCGGGCCGCGGCGCGGAACGGGACGAGGTAGTCCTCGCCGCCCAGGCTCGGCGAGAGCACCTTGTTGTACAGGTTGACCTTCGGCAGTCCGGGGATCAGCCCGAGTACGACGTCCTCGATCGACGGCTGGTCCGACGCGGTCATGGAGACGGTGTCGCCGTCGCAGCTCATGCCCTCGGAGATCCACAGGATCGAGATCTCGTCGAAGCCGGGCCGTTCCCCGGCCGCTTCGGGCTCCTGGCTGACGCGGCTGGTTCCGCTGTCGATGGTCATGTGCTCGGCCTTCCCTGGAGACGGTCGCGGAGTCGGTCGTAGGCGGCGGCCACCGGGCCGAGCACCGTCAGCGCCGGGGGGTGGTCGGGTGCGTTCGGATGGGGCCGGGTCGGGGCGCCGCGCCTGGCCCGGTCGAGGCGCCGGCCCAGCTCGGCCAGATGCTGCGGGGTCAGACGGGCGCGCAGTTCGGGCAGCAGCTCGCCCTCCTGCTCGCGCACGTGCTCTTCGAACTCGCGCCGCAGCTGGGTCATGAGGTCGCCCTCGCGGTCGTCGCCGGACGGCAGCCGGTCGAGGGCGAGCAGCAGCCTCTTGACGGCCATGTCGTCGCTCAGGCGCTCCTCGATCCGGCGCGGACCGTCCGCGAGGACCTTCCGGGCCGGCGGGTAGAGCGCCATCTCCTCCAGCGCGGCGTGCCGGGACAGTTCGCGGACGGTCAGTTCGACCACCGCGCGCCGCTGGGTCGCGGAGGCCGCGGCGCGGTGGTCGCGGAACAGCTGCTCCACTCTGCGGTGGTCGTGCTGCAACAGCTCGATGGCGTCCATCGCACCTTCCTCGCCCGGGGCGGCGGCCGTACGGGTCGGCGACGGGCGCCGTCCGGCTCGGGGCGGCTCGTCCGTCCCGCACCAGGCTCGCACCGGTCGCCCGGCTCCGCGCGCTGTACGGGGTCAGCGGAGTGAGCGGCCCGCCGGAGCGGCGTGAACAGCCCTCCGTGCCCGGGTGCGAACACACCGGCCGAGCCGCCGGCCCGTGGCCGGCACTCCGCCTCGCACGGCACACTCGCCCCTCCTCAGGGCACACACGTGTCCGGACGAGCCGTGGTGAGGCATCCCGCAGCGCCGCGCGGCCTCACACCTCGGTGTCCGGCCAACCGAGCAGGCGGGCGCCGATCACCGCCGTCTGGAGCGTATAGCGGTGCGCGGGGTCGGCCGGGTCCGCGCCGGTCAGCTTGTGGATGCGTGCCAGACGGTAGGTGAAGGCGCGCACGCTGAGGCTGAGGCGGCGCGCAGCCTCAGCGGCCGTGCAGCCGGCGTCGAAGTACGCGGTGAGGGTGTCCAGGAGTGGCTGCGGCCCGCCACGCGCGGCCTTCAGCGGGCCGAGGGTGTCCCGCACGAGGTCGGCCATGGCCTGCCGGTCGCGGGTGAGCACGGGGTACACCAGGAGGTCGGCCGCGCGCAGCACGGGTTCCCGGATGTCGAGGCGGTCGGCGAGTTCTAGGGCGTTGAGCGCCTCCTCGTAGGAGTGGACCACCCCGCCCGCGCCCGGGTGGGGGCGCCCGACGGCGACCCGGCCGCCGTCGGTGGCGGCGTAGGCGTGCTTGGCGAAGAAGGCGAGGACGTCGTCCTGGTCGCCCGGGGCGACACAGACGAGCCGGCCGTCCTTGGTGGTGAGCAGGATGCGACGGTCGCCGAACCGGCCGAGCATCGAGGTCTCGATGTGCCGGGTGGCCGGGTGCGTGTCGTCGACGGGGCGCGCGCCCTGGGCGACCGCGACGGCGTGGGCGCGGGAGAAGAGCAGGCCGTAGCGTTCCGCGCGCTCGGCGAGGCGGCCGAGGTCGCTGCGGCCGTAGAGGAGGTCGTCGATGAACTCCCGGCGGTCGGCCTCTTCCTGGCGCATGGCGAGTTTCTGCGCCCGTTCGTGGCCCTCGGCGAAGGCGTCGACGGCCTGTTCCACGGCGGCGAGGACCAGGTCGACGCCGGCGGTGGCGAGGCTGGGCGCGAACGCGCGGGTCTCGGCCAGGTGGCGGCGGACGAGGGTGCGCAGCCCGTGACCGGCCTCGGCCGCGCGTTCCCCCTGGCCGCGCAGCGCCTCCAGTTCGTCCCGGGTGAGGCGGCGGCCGGTGGCGCACACGTCGGCCAGGATGCGCGTGTAGCCCTCCAGATACGCGTCGAGCCCCTCCGGCCGTGTCACAGCCACTCCCCCAAAGCCTTGATCGGTCGCTGGCGTCTTCTTAACCCACGGCACGGCGTCGTGCCAAACCCCCGGCCGAGCCGTGCCGGACCCCCGGTGGGGGAGCGGGTTCGGGGCGGACCGGCCCCGCGCCGGGGCGCGGCTCCGGTCGCCGGCAGCCCCCGGTGTGATGATCGACTTGCCAGGGCGTTAGCATATGAGCGCTGCCTAGCTCGAAAGAGAAACCTGTGACTGTCAACGACGACTCGTTCACCAACTGGAAGCACCGCGAGGAGATCGCGGAGTCGATGATCCCGATGATCGGGAAGCTGCACCGCGAGCGGGACGTCACCGTCCTGCTGCACAGCCGCTCGCTGGTGAACAAGTCGGTGGTGAGCATCCTCAAGACCCACCGGTTCGCCCGGCAGATCGCCGGCGCGGAACTGTCGGTGACCGAGACGCTGCCGTTCCTCGAGACCCTCACGACGCTCGACCTCGGCCCGTCCCAGATCGACATCGGCATGCTGGCGGCCACCTACAAGGCCGACGACCGCGGCCTGTCGGTGGCCCAGTTCACCGCCGAGGCCGTCGCCGGGGCCACCGGCGGCAACAAGACCGAGCGGCGGGAGGGACGCGACGTCGTCCTCTACGGCTTCGGCCGCATCGGCCGCCTGGTCGCCCGGCTGCTGATCGAGAAGGCCGGTTCGGGCAACGGTCTGCGGCTGCGCGCGATCGTGGTGCGCGGCGGCGGCGACCAGGACATCGTCAAGCGGGCCTCGCTGCTGCGCCGCGACTCCATCCACGGCCAGTTCCAGGGCACGATCACCGTCGACGAGGACAACAGCACGATCGTCGCCAACGGCAACGCGATCAAGGTGATCTACGCCGACGACCCGGCCTCGGTGGACTACACGGCGTACGGCATCAAGGACGCCATCCTCATCGACAACACCGGCAAGTGGCGCGACCGCGAGGGCCTGTCCGGGCACCTGCGCCCCGGCATCGACAAGGTCGTGCTGACCGCCCCCGGCAAGGGCGACGTGCCCAACATCGTGCACGGCGTCAACCACGACACGATCAAGCCGGACGAGCGGATCCTGTCCTGCGCCTCGTGCACCACCAACGCGATCGTCCCGCCGCTGAAGGCGATGGACGACGAGTTCGGCGTGCGGCGCGGCCACGTGGAGACCGTCCACTCGTTCACCAACGACCAGAACCTGCTGGACAACTACCACAAGTCCGAGCGCCGGGGCCGCTCCGCGCCGCTCAACATGGTGATCACCGAGACCGGCGCCGCCTCCGCCGTCGCCAAGGCGCTGCCGGACCTGAAGGCGCGCATCACCGGCAGCTCCATCCGGGTGCCCGTGCCGGACGTCTCGATCGCGATCCTCAACCTCCAACTGGCCCGCGAGACCACCCGCGAGGAGGTCCTCGACCACCTGCGCGAGGTGTCGCTGACCTCGCCGCTCAAGCGCCAGATCGACTTCACCACCGCCCCCGACGCGGTCTCCAGCGACTTCATCGGCTCGCGCCACGCCTCGATCGTCGACGCCGGCGCGACCAAGGTGGAGGGTGACAACGCCATCCTCTACCTCTGGTACGACAACGAGTTCGGCTACTCCTGCCAGGTCATCCGGGTCGTGCAGCACGTCTCCGGGGTGGAGTACCCGACGTACCCGGCCCCGGCGGCCTGACCCCCCGCGACGGCCCGATCCGCCGAGCGGCCCGCCGCCCCCGCAAGGGGCGCCGGGCCGCCGCCGTACCACCGCACCCTCCCGGGGGCCGTCGGGCCGGGCTGTGTGAGACTGCGCGCATGATCCGTACCGCGACCCCCGCCGACGTCCCCGTCATCCACGCCCTGATCCGCGAGCTGGCCGAGTACGAGAAGGCCCTCGACGAGGCCAGGGCGACGCCGGAACAGCTGACCGAGGCACTGTTCGGCGAGCGTCCGGCCGCCTACGCGCACGTGGCCGAGGTCCCCGGCGGCGAGGTCGTCGGCTTCGCGCTGTGGTTCCTGAACTTCTCCACCTGGCGCGGTGTGCACGGCATCTATCTGGAGGACCTGTACGTCCGTCCGGGGGCGCGCGGCGGCGGCCACGGCCGGGCACTGCTGACGGAGCTGGCCCGGCTCTGCGTCGAGCGCGGCTACGAGCGCCTGGAGTGGTCGGTCCTGAACTGGAACCGTCCGGCGATCGGCTTCTACGAGGCCCTGGGCGCCCGCCCGCAGGACGAGTGGACGGTGTACCGGCTCACGGACGACGCGCTGAAGGCGCTGGGCGGCGGGGCCTGAACCGCCGTCGGCCCCGTGGACGTGCCGGGCGGCCCGGACCCTCTCCGGAGGAGGGTCCGGGCCGCCCGGACGATCCGCGCATGTCAGCCCTGGCGGGCCTTGAAGCGGGGGTTCTTCTTGTTCAGGACGAAGACCACGCCCCGCCGGCGCACCACCTGCGCGCCCGGTTGCGCCTTCAGCGCGCGCAGGGACTTGCGTACCTTCATGGTCAGCGCTCCTCACGGAACAGGACGTGCCGGCCGGCCGCCGGGTCGTACTTGCGCAGGACCAGCCGGTCGGGGTCGTTGAGACGGTTCTTCCGGGTCACATAGGTGACGCCGGTGCCGGCGGTGGACTTCAGCCGGACTACGGGACGCACGGTGCTGCGTGCCATGGGGGTCCTCCTTTCGGCCGCTCCCGGGATTGACCCAGGCATGCCGGCCATGGTCGTCAACAGCCGCACCGGCCGGTGCATTCCCGCAGGAAACGGCAGTCCGGGAAGAGGAGGTGGCGGGCATACCGGTCGCCCGCCGGTCGAGCGCGGTGCTAGAACTGGGAACATGGTCGGACGTTCCCGCGGGGCCGCTGCCGAAGCGGCGCCGCCGTCCAGCGACCGGCGGGCAGGCGACGCGTCCCGCCGTCCCCGGTCCCGGCGCTCCCCGGGACGCCGCTTCTCGCCGTCCTCCTGGAACCTGGGCACGGTGGCCGCACAGGTCTTCCTGCTCCAGGTGATCGTCGTCCTGGTGCTGGTCGCCGCGGCGGCCGGCGCCCTGGTGCTCCAGGGCCGTTACGACGGCGAGAACAGCGCCCGGGTGCGCTCGCTGGCGACGGCTGAGGCGTTCGCCCACGCGCCCGGCACGCTGCGCGCGCTCCAGTCGCCCGACCCGACGGCCATGCTCCAGCCGGCGACCATGCAGGCGCAGGCGGGCTCGGGGGTGGACTTCATCTCGGTGCTGGACAAGGCCGGCATCCGGGTCAGCGACACCGACCCGAGACTGATCGGCACGCACGCGCAGGGCGTGGAGCGCGCCGCCGCCGGCGAGACCTTCACCGAGCGGTTCCACGGCAAGCCGTCGGACGCGGTGCGCGCGGTGGTGCCGGTGCTGGACGGCAGCCGGCGCGTGGTCGGCATGGTCGCCGCCGGGATCCAGGTGGAGAACCTGGGGCACCTGCTGGACCAGCAGGTGCCCATGGTGCTCGGCTCGGCCGCGCTGGCTCTGGTGCTGGCGACGGCGGGTACCGCCCTGGTCACCCGGCGGCTGCGCCGCCAGACCCACGGCCTCGGCCCGGCCGAGATGACCCGGATGTACGAACACCACGACGCGGTGCTGCACGCCGTACGGGAGGGCGTGCTGATCCTCGACGGCGACGGGCGGCTGCTGCTCGCCAACGACGAGGCGCGCCGGCTGCTGAACCTTCCGGAGGACGCCGAACAGCGGCACGTCACGGACCTGGGGCTGGGGCCGGAACTGACCGGGCTGCTGGCCTCGGGCGAGGCCGTCTCCGACGCGGTGTACCCGGTCGGGGACCGGCTGCTCGCGGTCAACTCCCGGCGCACCGCACCCTACGGCGGCGCGCCGGGCCTGGTGGCCAGCTTCCGCGACACCACGGAGCTGCGGGCGCTGACCGGCCGGGCCGAGGTGGCCCGGGGCCGGCTGACGCTGCTGTACGAGGCAGGTGTGCGGATCGGCACCACGCTCGACGTACGGCGCACCGCGCAGGAGCTGGCCGAGGTGGCGGTCCCCGGCCTCGCGGACGTGGTGACGGTGGAGCTGCTGGAGGCGGTGCTGCACGGGGAGGAGCCGACGGGCGCCCTCAACCGGATGCGGCGCACCGCGCTGCGCGGCACGGGGGCCGGGCACCCGTTGCAGCCGGTGGGCGATCTGATCCAGTTCGTCGTCGCCGACACGCCCATGGTGGCGGCGCTCAGCCAGGGCAAGGCGGTGCTGGTGCCGGACCTGCACGCGGCCCAGGACTGGCGGGCGCAGGACCCCGAGGGCGCCCGCCAGGTGCTGGACTCGGGCGTCCACTCGCTGATCACCGTGCCGCTGCGGGCGCGCGGCGTGGTGCTGGGAATGGTCAACTTCTGGCGCGGGGCCGGCTCGCCCCGGTTCGAGGACGAGGACGTGGCGGTCGCCGAGGAGCTGGGGGCGCGGGCGGCCGTGGCGATCGACAACGCGCGCCGGTACACGCGCGAGCACGCGATGGCCGTGACCCTGCAGCGCAGCCTGCTGCCCCGGGACCTGCCGGAGCAGGACGCGCTGGAGGTGGCGTGGCGCTATCTGCCGGCGCAGTCGGGGGTGGGCGGCGACTGGTTCGACGTGATCCCGCTTCCGGGGTTCCGGGTGGCGCTCGTGGTCGGGGACGTGGTGGGCCACGGGCTGCACGCCGCGGTGACGATGGGCCGGCTGCGGACGGCCGTGCTGAACTTCTCCTCGCTCGACCTGCCCCCGGAGGAGCTGCTGGGTCATCTCGACGAGATGGTGATGACGCTGGACACCCAGGCCGAGAGCGCGGACGGGGAGGGCTCCCTGGTGACCGGCGCCACCTGCCTGTACGCCATCTACGACCCGGTGGGCGGGCGCTGCACCCTCTCGCGCGCCGGGCACGGTGTCCCGGCCGTGGTGGACCCGGGGGGCCGGGTGACCTTCCCGGAGCTGCCGCTGTCGCCACCGCTGGGCGTGGGCGGCCATCCGTTCGAGTCGGGTGAGCTGGACCTCCCGGAGGGCAGCCGCCTGGTGCTGTTCACCGACGGACTGGTGGAGGACCGCAGACGGGACATCGACGAGGGGTTGCGGCTGCTGGCGGCGGCCGTCGGGCACCCCGGCCTGACACCGGAGGACACCTGCCGGTCCCTGATGCGCAGGATGCTGCCGGAGCACCCGAGCGACGACGTCGCCGTGCTGGTCGCCCGGACCCGGCTGCTGGACCCGTCACGGGTGGCGGTGTGGGAGGTGCCGTTCGACGCGATGGCGGTCTCCCGGGTGCGCACCGAAGTGAGCGAACGACTGCGCGAGTGGGGCCTGGAGGACGCGTCGTTCGCCATGGAGCTGATCCTGAGCGAGCTGCTGACCAACGCCATCCGCTACGGGGCGCCGCCGGTCCGGGTCAGGATGCTGCTGGGCCGCACCCTGGTCTGCGAGGTCTCCGACGGCAGCAACACCTCGCCCCGGCTGCGCCGCGCCGCCACCACCGACGAGGGCGGGCGCGGGCTGTTCCTGGTCTCGCAGTTCGCCGAGCGGTGGGGCACGCGGTACGTGGCCCGGGGCAAGGTGATCTGGGCCGAGCAGTCCCTGGGCCGCGCTCCGGAGCCGGACCCGATGCTGCTGCTGGACGAGATGGCCTGGTGACGGCGGGGCGGCCCGGTGGCCGGCGGGGCGGGGCCGTTGCCCGAGCGGGGGCCGGAGGACTCCGGGCCGGGGCGCGGGCAGGGCGGGCCGGCTGACGCGCGGTGACCGAAACGGGTGCGCCATCAGACGTTCAGTCATATTACTGAACCGCAATCTGCTGCGTGCTACCGCCGGTAACAGACTGCTGGGTAACTTCTCGTCTGCTCACTCCCCGGTGAGGCGAGGGGGCCGGTGGGACGACCGCGCCGCCTTGCATTGGCATGTCCTCGCCCCAGGGTGTCCGGCCGTCGGCCGCCGGGCGGGGACGAGGCCGCCTCTCCTGCCCGGCCGCATCCCAGGAGGTCCCCCATGCCCCCACGCAGATACCTGACCGCCGCCGCGGTGGTGGCCGCGGCCTCGTGTCTCGGCGTCCAGGCGGTGCCCGCCGCCGCGGCGGACTCCGCCCCGGTCGTCTCCCGCGGCGTCACGATCCCCGCGTTCTACACCCCGCCCGCCGAACTGCCCGCCGCCGACGGCGCCCTGATCCGCAGCGAGCCGCTCCCGCTCGCTCTCAGCCTGCCCGGCCTCGACGGCCCGCTGCCCGGCCGGGCCACCCGGCTGATGTACAGGTCGACGGACGCGAACGGCCTGCCCGTGGCCGTCACCGGCGCCTACATCGAGCCGGCCGCGCGCTGGAAGGGCGGCGGCCCCCGCCCGCTGGTCGTCGTCGCGCCGGGCACCATGGGCCAGGGCGACCAGTGCGCGGCCTCCCTCGGCCTGGAGCACCCGGTGACCCTCAACGGGCAGACCGTGACGGTCGGATACGAGGACCTGTCGGTCTACCGGCTGCTGGCGTCGGGCGTCGCGGTCGCGGTCACCGACTACGCGGGCCTGGGCGCCACGGACCGGCTGCACACCTACGTCAACCGGGTCGACGAGGCGCACGCCGTCCTCGACGCGGCCCGCGCCGCCCGCTCCGTCGAGGGCGCCTCGGTCACGGCCGCCTCCCGCGTCGGCCTGTACGGCTACAGCCAGGGCGGCGGCGCCACCGCCGCGGCCGCCGAACTCCAGCCGTCGTACGCCCCCGACGTCGCCCTCGCGGGCACCTACGCCGGCGCGCCGCCCGCGAACCTCACCGAGGTCACCAAGGGCATCGACGGCACCGAGCTGGCAGGTGCGCTGGGCTGGTCGCTCAACGGGTTCCTCCAGACCGACCCGGAGCTGCGGCCGATCGCCGAGGCGCACCTCGACGCGGCCGGCAAGGCGGCGCTCGCCGATCTGTCGACCATGTGCGTGGGCGACGCGATCCTCCACTACGGCTACGCGCGCAGCACCAGGTGGACCACCGACGGCGAGTCGCTCAGCGACATCATCGCCGCGACCCCCGCCCTGCAGGACTTCCTGGACACCCAGCGCATCGGCCGGCTCGAGCCCGCCGGTCCGGTCCGGGTGGCCACCGGCACCAGTGACAACCTCGTCCCGCACGGCCAGGCCCGGCAGCTCGCCGTCGACTGGTGCCGCAAGGGCGCCGACGTGACGTACAAGCCGGTGCTCTTGCCGAACGTCGTCAGCCCGCTGCTCAACCACGTCGGGCCGCTGGCCGCGGACCTGGACCCCGCCGTGTCCTGGCTGACCGACCGGCTGGCCGGCAAGCCCGCCGCGTCGAACTGCGCGACGCTGCCGCTCCAGCCCTGATCCGCTCCCCTGCGGCGCTCAGGTCACGGCGAGGCCGCCCCGTCGGCGACGGGGCGGCCTCTTCCCGCGCCCGGTCAGGCGGCGGCCCGGCGGCCCCTGCGCCGCAGCGCGAGGTACGCGCCGGCGCCGAGGGCGGCCAGCAGGGCGGCGGCGCCGACCGGCAGGACCGGCCACCGCGACGACGGGGCGGCCGCCGCCGTGTTCTCGGCGGCGGGCCCCGGCGTGATCCGGGTGGCCACCGGCGCCACCTGCCGGATCGGACCGACCGACTTCACCGAGCCGTCGCGGTTCAGCAGCACCTGACGGTCGTTGGGGTGCCGGAAGTCGAACATCCCGGCGAGGGAACCGGCACGGGCGTCGAAGGAGTGGTCGCCGATGCGGCCGACGTGCCAGTTGTCCTCGATGAACCGGATGATCGACGTCTGCTCGGTCGGCGTGTGGTCCACCGCGTTCACCCTCGCGTACGGGGAGATCACCAGCAGCGGCTGGCGGGGGCCGGGACCGCAGCGGTCCTGGTAGCCGCCGGCCGCCCGGGGGCCGGCCTGGCAGGCGGGGCTGTCGGTGGGCCTGCCGTTGGAGGCGGCCTCGGTGTCGGTGGAGCCGTTGCGCAGCGGCGCGTAGGCGTGGTCGTACCAGCCGTCGGAGTCGTCGTAGGCGATGACGACGGCGGTCGAGCGCCACTGCGGCGCGCTCTGGACCGCGTTGATCTGCTCGGTCAGGAAGTGCTGCTCGTCCAGCGGGTCGGAGTAGCCCGCGTGGCCGTCCTGGTAGGCGGCGGCCTTGACGAAGCTGACGGCCGGGAGCCGGCCCGCCTTCAGCGCGGCGGAGAAGTCGGTCAGGTCGTAGTTGTGGTTGGCGCGCCCGGCGTGGCCGATCTCGGCGACGCTCGCGGGCGGCAGGTGGTGCGGGTTGGCCGTGGACCGGTAGTAGGCGAACGGGTTGTGGTGCGGGCTGTAGTCGACCACCTCGGCGCCGCCGACGTTGGCGTGGGCGGCGTCGCAGCGGGCGTAGGCGCCCTGCTCGCCGCTCCAGGCGGTGGTCGGCCGGAAGCCGCCCTGGAACCAGCCCCAGCTGACGTTCCGGGCGTTCAGCAGGTCGCCGATGGTGCGGCCCTTCATCACGGCCAGGGCGCTGGAGCTGGTGTGGTTGCGGTTGGAGCAGTCGTCGAAGGCCGGGTCCGGGTCGTTGATCATCGTGCCGACGCCGTGCGCGTCGGGCGACTTCACGGTGGCCGGGTCGGGCGTCGGCGTCTGCCTTGGGTGCTCGGTGCCCGAGTCCGGGTCCACGGAGATGATGCCGTGCGTCTGGCCGGAGACCAGGTTGACGGCGCCGGGCGTGGAGGGGCCGTAGGTGGAGCTGAAGGAGCGGTCGCTCACGGCGTAGTGCTGGGCGTAGTTCCACAGCGCGGTGACGGTGTTGCCGTCGTAGTAGTCCATGACCAGGCCCGGTTCGCCGAACAGGCCTCCGCTGCACTTGCCGACCTCGGTGTTCTCCACGTACTTGTCGGCCCGGCCGCCGTTCGCGGCGTACTGCTCGGGTCCGTAGGAGTGGTTCTGGTCGCAGGTCACGGCCTGGGCGGGGGTGAGCCGCTTGGGCGCGTACTGGTTGGGGTTGTGCGTGAGCAGCCCGGCGCGGGCGAGGGTGTCGATGTCCTTCGGGGTTCGCTTCGCCGCGGTGAACCGGGTGCCGTCGGTGTTGGCGGCCTCCGGGTAGGTGGCGAAGTAGTGGTCGAAGGAGATGTTCTCGTCGAAGAGGACGACGACGTGCTCGATGGGTGTGGCCGGGGCCGGGGGTCCGGGCCGGTCCGCGGCCCGGCCGGGGACGGCGGGGCCGAGGACGGTGAGTGCGACGGCGCCGGTGAGCGCGCCGAGGCTGCGTAGGGTGGCTCGTCTTCCCCTGCCGGCCATGCTGCTGCCTCGCTTTCCGGGCGGTGCGCGCGGGATCGTTTCCGCGCGTACGGCGCGGGAGGCGCCGCCGGTGGGCGGCGCGGTGGCGGAGCCATGATGACGCCGGGGCCGGGGCGGGTCAGGAAGGCCGGGCCCGAACCGGACGGTGGGCCGACCGTTGGGATGAACCGCCCGCCGGGCGCGGCGGGTACGGCGAAACCTCAGGTCAGCAGGGCGCGGCCGTACCAATCCGTCTCGTCCCGCACGCCGGGCAGGGCGTAGAAGTAGCCGCCGCCGAACGGCTTGATGTAGTCGGTCAGCGGCTCGCCGGCCAGACGCTTCTGGATGGTTTCGAACTGGCGGGCGAGGTCTTGCTGGTAGCAGCAGAAGAGCAGACCCATGTCGAGGTTGCCGTTGGCGTCCACGCCCCGGTCGTAGTTGTAGGCGCGGCGCAGGATGCGCCGGCCTGCGGTGGCGGCGGTGCGCGGGTCGGCCAGGCGGATGTGGGCGTCCAGCGGGATGACGTCGCCGGTGGGGTCTGCCGCGTAGTGGGGCTCGTCCTGCTCGGCGTCGCCGTCCAGCGGGGCGCCGGACTCGCGGACCCTGCCGATCATGCGTTCCTGCTCGGCGAGGGAGACCCGGTCCCAGAACTCGACCAGCATGCGGATCAGCCGGACGACCTGGTAGCTGCCGCCGGCCGCCCACTCCGGTTCACCGCTCCCCCGCCCCACCCACACCAGCCGGTCCATCTCCCGGGTGTCCGTGGCGTCCGGATTGGCGGTGCCGTCCTTGAAGCCGAACAGGTTGCGCGGGGCGCCGGACGGGCGGGGCGGGCTGGTGAAGCCGTCCATCCGCCAGCGGATCTGGAGTCCGCCGCGGGTGTGCCGGGCGATGTCGCGCAGCGCGTGCAGGACGGTGTCCGGTTCGTCGGCGTGCAGGTGCAGGCTGAGGTCGCCGTGGCACCAGTCGGGGCGCAGGTCGTCGTCGGGGAAGGACGGCATGACCGTGAGCCGGCGCGGGCGCAGCGCGCTCAGCCCGTACCGGTCGTCGAAGAGCGCCGCGCCGACGGCGACGGTCACCGAGAGCGCGCCGGCCGGGAGTTCGCCGCCGAGGACGCCCGAGTCGGCGGGCGGGCCGGTGATGCCGACCGGCTCGGGGGCGCCGCCGGAGGTGAGGAACCGGGCGCGGGCGGTGAGGGTGCGCAGCAGCTCGGTCAGTTCGGTCCGGTCGCCGGCGGTGACGTCGAAGGCGACGA
Source organism: Streptomyces sp. NPDC093260 (assembly GCF_040683715.1). Classification (NCBI taxonomy): domain Bacteria; kingdom Bacillati; phylum Actinomycetota; class Actinomycetes; order Kitasatosporales; family Streptomycetaceae; genus Streptomyces; species Streptomyces sp. NPDC093260. The sequence continues at coordinate 78,758 of NZ_JBFBEK010000015.1, read as the reverse complement.
AGACGGTGGAGCGGCGGGGGGCCGCGAGCAGGGACCGCTGGTGGGGGCCGTGGAAGGGCGGCACCACTGAGACGGCGGGGCCGGTGAGGTCGCCGACGGGGACGCTGTCGCCGAGGCGGGCGCTGTCGCCCACGGTCGCTGCGGTGGCCGCCCCGGCGGCGGCGAGCCCGGCCCCGGCGAGGGCCGCGCCCCGCAGGAAGCGACGGCGCGGGAGCGGGCCGGGGGCGGCGGGGGGTGCGGGCCGTGGAACGGCGGCCGCAGCGGGGCGGGGAGGCGCGGGGGGTGGAACGGCGGGAGCGGCGGGGCCGGGCTGCTCGGACGGGCCGGAGGGCGTGACCGGGCCGGAGGAGGTGGAGAGCCGGGGCCGGGGCGTTCGGTCGCCGCCGTTCATGCCGTCCTCCGGGGGGCGCACAGGGTGGCGACGGAGGCGAGGCGTTCGACCAGGTCGCCGAGGGCCGCGTCGGCGCGTTCGCGCCGGCTGCGGCTCACGTGGGACAGGGGCGTCCAGCGGGTGCCGTGGCGGAAGCCGTCGAGGAGGGCTCCGGCGCGCTCCAGCCGCCGGTCCAGCGCGGGCAGGCCGGGGTAGCGGGTGGCGAGCAGCGGGCGGAGGCGGGCCAGTACCGCCCGGGTGCCGTCGAGGTTGGCGCGGGCGGTGGCGAGGTTGGTGCCGCTGCCGTAGTCGGTGCGTGCGGTCAGCTCGGACTGCACGGTGTTCTCCAGGATCTCGTGGGCCCGCAGCCCGAGCTGGGCCGGGTCCATCCGGGTCTGCGCCCACTCCTCGCGCAGCGCGGTGACGGCGCCGGCCAGGGCGGCGGCCGGAGCGCGCAGGGAGCCGGCCGCCGCGCCGTGCCACAGCCCGTACTCGATGCGGTGGAAGCCGGTGAAGCCCGGATCGCGGACCCCGCCGGGCAGGCCCGCGTCGGTGCCGTTGATCCGTCCGTCGGCGTCGCCGAAGGCGTCGTAGGCCGCGCCGAGCCGCTCATACTCCAGATGGGCCGGGAGCCAGGCCGTACGGGCCGCGGCGAGGTCGCCGCGGTCGACGGCGGTGCGCAGCCGCCCGGTCCGGCGGACCACCTCGTCCAGACCTCGGGCGACCCACTTCTGGTAGGCGATCGCCGGGGGGACGAGGTCGTGGGCGGTGACGGGCGCGGCGGCCGGGCCGGGGCGGCCGCGGTCGACGCGGACCGTGGGGCCGGTGACCGCGTCGGCGTCCTCGGGCACGCAGCGGAAGGCGTACGCGCCTGCGCCGAGGCGGACGGTCAGGGACCGGGTGGCGCCGGGGCCGATGCCCTCGGCCTCGCCGAGGACGGCGCCGCCGCCCCGCTCCTGCAGGTAGGCCTCGGCGGCCCGCCCCGAGGTGTTGTGCAGGCGGAAGACCTGGAGGCCGGGCGCCGGGCGGTCCCAGCCGCGCCCGCAGCCGCCCGGCGACACCTCGACGGTGGTGTACGGCAGCCCGTCCGGCGCGGCGTCCGCGCCGGACGGGGCGTGCGGGAGGACCGTCAGCAGGCCGGTCGCGCCCAGCGCGAGGGCCAGCGCGGCGGCGGCCCATGTCCGCGGTGACCGCGCGCCGGGGCCGGGCATCCGCATTCCGGTCCTCCCCGGGGCCGAGCCGTCCGTGACGGCCTCATGTTAGGGAACGGGAGCGGTGCGGACGGGCGTCCGTCACGGGCGATGTCCGGGAATCGCCCCCCGCCCCGCACGGCCGTCGGCACGCGGGCGCGCGGTGCCGCCTCCGCCCCGGCGGACAGCCTGGGCTCGGCGGGCCGGGCTGTGGGCGTCCGGGCGGGCGGCCTTCGTACCGTCCCAGCGGGCGGCAGCCTCCGTCCCCGGTTCCGTGGACGGCCCCGCCCCGGTGGGCGGAGCACCTGTGGCCCCCGGGGCGGGACGCTCGCGCTCGGACGGGCACTCAGCGCGCACCGCGACGCGACGGACCGGCTCCGTGATGCGCGGCGCGGTGACCGCGGGCACTGTGGGAGGCGTGGTCTCCTGGCAGGAACGCTTCGTCCCGCGTGCACGGCCATGGCTGTCGGGCCATGCGCTGCTGCTGGTGGCGGTCGCACTCGTCGTCCTCATCACCGTCGTCGACATCGTCTCCCCCGCCGACATCGTCCTCGGCCCGCTCCTGGTGATCGCGCCCGCGATCGCCGCCTGGTCGGAGGGCCCCTGGACGACCGGAGCCGTGGGCGTCGCGGCGGTCGCGGCGCAGGGGCTCGTCGGCTGGCGCTCGGGAGTGCTGTCCACGCGCAGCTTCGTCGTGCAGGTGATCGCCCTGGCGCTGCTGTCCGCCCTCGTCGTGGCGCTGTCCCTGGTCCGCGACCGGCGCCGCCGGGAGCTGGCGCAGGTCCGGTCGGTGGCCGAGGCCGCGCAGCGGGTGCTGCTGTGGCCGCTGCCGGAACGGCTGGGCTCCCTGCAACTGGCCAGCCGCTATCTGGCCGCCGAGGACGAGGCGTCGATCGGCGGCGACCTGTACGCCGCCACCCGGACGGCCGACGGGGCGCGCGTGCTGATCGGTGACGTACGGGGCAAGGGGCTGCCGGCCATCGGCGAGGCGGCGCTGCTGCTCGGCGCCTTCCGCGAGGCGGCCCACCACCACACCACCCTGCCGGCGCTCGCCGCCTCCCTGGAGCGGAGCGTCACCCGCTACCTGGCCGACTTCGAGCCGGAGGAGGAGTCGGGGGAACGGTTCGTCACCGCGCTGCTGCTGGAGATCCCGGACGACGCCCCGGTCATCCGCATGACCAGTTGCGGACATGTGGCGCCGTTGCTGCTCGGCCCGGACAGCCGGGTGACGGTGCCGGAGCTGAGTCCGGCGCCGCCGCTCGGGGTCGGGCTGACCGATCCGGACGGCGGGGTGGTGGACGAGGTGCCGTTCGGCGCCGAGGACACTCTGGTGCTGTACACGGACGGGGTCATCGAGGCCCGCGACCGGCACGGCGTGTTCTATCCGTTCGCGCAGCGCGCCGCGCGGTGGTCCGGCTGTCCGCCGGGCGCCCTGCTCCACCACGTCCAGCGCGATCTGATCGCCCACACCGGCGGCCGTCTCGGCGACGACGTCGCCCTCATCGCCGTACGCCGGGCGCCGCCCTGGCACGAGGCCCGCCGGACCGCGCGCCACGGCGGCGGCCACGACGCGGCCCCGCCGGGGTGAGCCCGCGAACGGCTCAGAGGACGCGGGCTCACGACTCGGCGGCCGGCGTCCCCGCTCAGGAGGCGCGCCGCACCGCGACCACCCCGGTGGCCGTGCCCTGCCAGAAGGTGCCGTCGGCGGTCGTCGTCCCGGTCATCTGCAACGGGTTGTACAGCAGCCCGATGCCGAGGTACCGGGTGCTCAGCGTCCGGCCGGTGGCGGAGTCGAGGACGGCGTAGTGGTAGGCGGCGAAGGTGTCGGTGCCCACCGCGCTGTCGGTCGGTCCGGTGACGGTGACCGTGTAGATGCGGCCGTCGGCCACCGACAGCCGGGGCAGGGCGGCGCTCTTGGCACCGTTGCCCCACACCTGGTGGCAGCCCTCGCCGTCGGCGTCCACGTCCACGCGGGCCAGTCCGCCGGTGAAGGACGCGGAGGACGGCTGCGAGGCCCCGGCGTCGTCGGGCAGCACCGGGTAGGGGTAGCCGTAGGTGGAGGTGACGAAGACGCTGCGGCCGGTGGCGATCACCGCGTCCTCGGTGCCGTCCACGACGGGGACGGTGCACACCTCGGAGCCGTCGCGCCGGCGGACGACGAGATTCTCCCGGCCGTCGGCGTTGTCCGTGATCGCCAGGTAGTCGGTGCCGTCGCCGGGGCCGAAGTAGACCGGGGTGGCGCCGGTGCCCCAGGACAGCCGGCCCGGCTTCCGGGCGGTGCCGCGGTCGTAGGCGCGCCGCCACCGGACGGCGGGGACGCCGTCCGCGTCGGCGGTGAGGGCGTACAGGGCGTGGCTGGTGGTGACGGCGGTCTGGCCGGGGACCACGGAAAGGGAGTTGGCGATCGTCTCGCCGGCGGGCAGGGCGAGGGTGTGCACGCTTCCGGCCGGGGTGAGGACGCCGACCGTGCCGCCGGGGGTGGTGAACCAGACGTTGCCCCGCCAGTCCGGGGACAGGCCCACCACGCCGCCCGCGGCGGCTGCGCCGAGCGGGACGGTGGTGTCGGCGCGCAGCTCCCAGCCGCCGTCAGCGGTGCGGTGGTGGCCGATGCGCAGCAGGTTGCCGTCGGGGTCGACGGTGACGAGCCGGTCCTCGTGGTCGCGGTAGGCGTAGACGCCGCCGAAGAGAGTGCCCTTGGGGAGGTCGTAGCTCGCCAGCCGGTCGCCGTCGGCGGGGTCGAGGAGGTGGACGACGGGGTTGCGGCCGAAGATGCGGGTGCACATGGCCACGACGAGTCCGTCGCCGCCCGCCGTGACGGTGGGGCACGCGGACTGCAGGGCGGTGCGCCGGTAGGTGACGGCCCCGGCGCCGGTGCCGGCGTAGGGGGTGGTGTCCGAGTTGGCGGTGTCGCCGTGCATGGTGGCGGTGCCGGTGGCGGCGGTGTACGGGTTCGCCGGCGGCAGCGGCCCGAACTCCCCGGCATCGGCGCGGGGTACGGCGACGGCGAGCGCCGTCAGCGCGAGGGCGGCGAGGGTGGTCCGGCTGCGCATGACGGAGCCTTCCGGGGGTCGGGGAGGGGTACACCGCGACCGTAGTGACCGGCCGTTGCGGCGGTGTTGCGGCAACGTGGCGGGGTGCGGGGGCGTCGGTCCCCCGGCGACGCCCCCGCTCGGGCCGTGCGGCGCCCCGGGCGGCCGGTGCGGGCGCCCGACCGGCCCGCGGCAGCCGGCCGTACGAGCCCCAGCGGCGTCGTCTTGAAGGGAAGTGACGGACCCTGTCGGGCAAATGCGACGAGGCCTTGTCAATATGATCACCAAGGCTCGTATAGTGACCGTCAGTTGAGCAGCACCACGTGTCACCTTGTCACCAGCCAGACCCTGTCCGAGGAACTGACCGAGGGCCGCCCTTCGACCGAACGGCGGCCGCCCGAGGATCCGATTGATGACCGCGTCCACGCCTCGCGGCGAGCGACCCACCGTCCGCACTCTCGCCCCTCTTCCCGCGCTCACCGCCGTCGCGTCTCTCGCCGCGGTCGCGGGCGCGGCCGCGGCGGCGCCCGCCTCGGTGCGCGCCCCGCTCGCCTGGGGCGGCGGCCTGGCGGCCGTCGTCCTGGTCGTCGCCGTCCTGTGGGCCGTACGCGCGGCGCAGTCGGCACGGATCGCCCGGCGCGCCCTGGACGCGTCGGCGCAGGACGCCGGACGCCGGCTTCAGGAGTGCGACCGGCTGCTACGCGAGGCGCACCGCGAGCGGCAGCACCTGATCGACGAACTCGCCCGCCAGCGTGCGGAGTTCACCGCGTCAATGACCGAGGAGCGGACCCGTCTCGAGGGCGCGGGCGCGGCCGAGCGCGCGCGCCTCGCCGATGAGAACGCCCGCCTCACCGGGGAGCTGGAGCGCGCCGCCCGCGCCCGGGACGCGGCGGTCTCGGCGACGGCGAACGCGGCCGGCCGGATGCAGGCGCTGACCACCGCCATGCTCGCCGACCTGCGCGCCATGGAGGAGCGGCACACGGACGAGGAGGTCCTGGCGGACCTGCTCCACCTGGACCACCGCACCGCGCAGGCCGGCCGGCTCGCCGACTCGGTCGCCGTGCTCACCGGCTCGCGTTCGGGCCGCCGTTGGGCGCGCCCCATCGCGATGGAGTCCATCCTGCGCGGCGCGATGGGCCGGATCAGCGCCTACCGCCGGGTGCGGGTGCACGCGACGAGCGAGAGCGCGGTCGCCGGGCACGCCGCCGAGGGCGTGATGCACGCGCTGGCCGAACTCCTGGACAACGCCGCGAACTTCTCGCCGCCCACCTCCGAAGTGCACGTCTACGTCGAGGAGGTGCCGGCCGGCGTCATCGTGTCCGTGGAGGACAGCGGCCTCGTCATGGGCGAGGTGCAGTTGCGCCGCGCCGAGCAGGCCGTCTCCGGCGACATCTCCGAACTCGGCGGTCTCACCGGCACCCGGCTCGGGCTCGCGGTCGTGGGCCGGCTGGCCCGCAAGTACGGTCTGAAGGTGTCCTTCCGGCCGTCCGCGCGGGGCGGCACGGGCGTGCTGATGCTGATCCCGCAGGAGATCCTCACCGCCCCGGCAGCCGTCTCCGCCACGCCGGCCGGACCGCCCCCGAAGGACGACGACCGCGCCGCGGCGCACCAGGCCCCCGCCCGGGCCGTGCTGCCCGCAGCCGAGCGTGCCGGGGCGGCCGAGGACGCCCCGCCCGCGCACACGGGCACGCCCGACGGCTCGGACGGCGACACCGCCGAGCGCCCCGTCACCGGGCTGCCCCGGCGGCGCCGGGGCCGCACCCTGGCCCAGGCCGAGCGCTCCCGCGCCGCGGCCCGCACCGCCGAGCCGCGCAAGCCGGCCGGCGCGGACGAGGCGAAGACCCGCGCCGCCCGCTTCGGCAGCTTCCGCCAGGCCGTACGCGCCACCGGACCCGACCACGCGACCGCGCCGGACGAGCGGGGCGACGGCCCCGACCGCACGGCGCCGGCCGACCAGGCCGCCCACCGGCTCCCGGCCGGCAGCGGCGGCGACAGCGCGGCCGCCCCGGCCGACCCCCAGCCCCACCCGTACGCGCACCCGGAAGGCGACACCACTTCATGACCGGCCAGACCACCGCCGACGACAAGCTCACCTGGCTCCTGGAGGGCCTGCTGGAGCGGACCCCGGGCGCGCGGCACGCGCTCGTGCTGTCCCGCGACGGACTGAAGCTGTGCCGCACCCCGGAGCTGACCGTCGACCAGGCCGACCAGCTCGCCGCGATCGCCGCCGGCATCCAGTCGCTCTCGCACGGCGCGTCCGCCGAGTTCGGCGACGGCACCGGCGGCGTGCGCTCGGCGATGACCGAGTTCTACGGCGGCGTGCTGTTCATCGTGGAGGCCGGCCAGGGCGCGCACCTGGCCGTGATCACCACGGAGGACGCGGACGCCGGGCTCGTCGGACACAACATGAGCGAGCTGGTGGAACAGCTCGGCGAGTACCTGACCGCCCAGCCCCGTACGTCATGAGCCGCCCCGGCAGGGACGATTCCCCGGACCGCCTGTACACCATCACCGGCGGGCGCACCGGAACCGGCCCCGACAACCCGTTCGACCTGGTCACCCTGGTCGTGGCGGAGTCGGAGCCGGCGCCGGGGATGCAGTCGGAGCACGCCGCGATCCTGCGGCTGGCCGCCGCGCCCACGGCCGTGGTGGAGATCGCCGCCGAGCTGCGCCTGCCCGTGAGCATCGTCAAGGTGCTGCTGTGCGACCTGCTGGCGGCCGGCCGGGTCAGCGCCCGTCATCCGCGCAAGGCAGCCGTTTACGACCCCGACATCCTGGAGCAGGTGCTCGTTGGACTCCGCAACCTCTGACGCCCGCACCCCGTTGGGTGCCTCCGCCGACAACGGCCTGAAGATCGTGGTCGTGGGCGGCTTCGGCGTCGGCAAGACCACGCTGGTCCGTTCGGTCAGCGAGATACGTCCCCTCAACACCGAGGAGACGATGACCCAGGCCGGCGAGGACGTCGACGACGTCAGCGGCGTGCGCGACAAGACCGCCACGACCGTCGCGTTCGACTTCGGCCGCATCACGCTGGACGCGCACAACGTGCTGTACCTGTTCGGCGCGCCGGGGCAGGAGCGGTTCTGGTTCCTGTGGGACCGGCTGTTCTCCGGCACGCTCGGGGCGGTCGTCCTGGTCGACACGCGCCGGATCGACGACTCCTGGTACGCCATCGACCGGCTGGAGCACCACGGCACGCCGTTCATCGTGGCCTGCAACGACTTCGGCGGTCCCGCGCACACCCACGCCGAGATCCGCGACGCCCTGGACCTGGACCCGCGGGTGCCGCTGGTGGACTGCGACGCCCGCTCGCGCGAGTCCAGCAAGCAGGTCCTGATCACTCTGGTGCGGCATCTCCAGGACCAGTACACCGGCCGGTCCGCCGAAGTGCCCACGCCCCGACAGGAGTTCGTGTGACCACCGAAGCGGTGCCGCTGAGCGGCCCCCGGTTCCAGACCGAACCCGCCGTGCTGTACCGGGAGATGCGGCGCGAGCACGGCGCCGTCACCCCGGTGCTGCTGGACGGGGACGTCCCGGCCTGGCTGGTGCTCGGCTACCGCGAGCTGCACCAGGTCACCGGCGACCCGGTGCTGTTCAGCCGGGACTCGGACCTGTGGAACCAGTGGGAGAACGTCCCCGACGACTGGCCGCTGCTGCCCATGATCGGCCGCAAGCAGCCCTCCATCCTCTACACGGTCGGCGAGCGGCACCGCGAGCGGGCCGCGATGATCTCCAACGCCCTGGAGGCGGTCGAGCCGTCCGAACTGCGCCGCCAGGCCGAGCGGTTCGCCGACGAGCTGATCGACGCGGTGTGCGGGGAGGGCGTGGCCGACCTGGTCGGCGACTACGCGATGCTGCTGCCGGTGCGGGTGCTGGCCCGGCTCTACGGGGTCCCGGACGAGGAGGGTCCGGCGCTCGTCACCGCCCTCAACGACATGATCGACGGCCGGGAGCGGGCGATCGCCGGCCAGCAGCATCTGGCGTCCGCCATCGCCCAGTTGCTCAGCGAGCGGCGGGCTCGTCCCGCCGACGACGTGGCCTCGCGGATGCTGGCCGACCCGGGCGGCTTCACCGACGAGGAGATCGCCCAGGACCTGATGGTGATGATGGCGGCCGGGCACCAGCCGACCGCCGACTGGATCGGCAACTCGCTGCGGCTGATGCTGACCGACGAGCGGTTCGCCGCCTCCCTGTTCGGCGGCCGCAACAGCGTCGCGGACGCCATGAACGAGGTGCTGTGGGAGGACACGCCCACGCAGAACGTCGCCGGGCGGTGGGCGTCCCGCGACACCCACCTCGGCGGCCGCCGCATCCGCCAGGGCGATCTGGTGCTGCTCGGCCTGCAGGGCGCGAACTCCGATCCGCAGGTGCGCGTCCACGGCTCGGCGCTGACCGGCGGCAACAACGCCCACTTCTCCTTCGGCCACGGCGAGCACCGCTGCCCGTTCCCCGCGCAGGAGGTCGCCGAGGTGATCGCGCGGACGGGCATCGAGGTGGTGCTGGACCGGCTGCCCGACATCGACCTCGCGGTGCCGGCCGAGTCCCTGACCCGCCGCCCCTCGCCCTGGCTGCGGGGCCTGACCCGGCTGCCCGTCCGGTTCACCCCCGTACCCGCGCTCTGATCGCGCGCCCCCGGGAGCGCGGCCCGTCCGCGTGCCGGGCTCCCGGGGGCGCCCCGGCTCGGCCCCGTATCCAGACCCCCGCCCTGGGAGGCATGTCACGATGACGACCGGCATCGACGAAACGACCGGCACCGAGAGCACCCGTATCGCCCTCGATCCCTTCGTCACCGACCTGGACGGCGAGAGCGCCCGGCTGCGCGCGGCCGGTCCGCTGGCGGCCGTGGAACTGCCCGGCGGCGTCCCGGTGTGGGCGGTCACCCACCACGCCGAGGCCCGGGCGCTGCTCACCGACCCGCGGCTGGTGAAGGACATCAACGTGTGGGGCGCCTGGCGGCGCGGCGAGATACCCGCCGACTGGCCACTGATCGGGCTCGCCAACCCGGGCCGCTCGATGCTCACCGTGGACGGCGCCGAGCACCGCCGGCTGCGCACGCTGGTGGCGCAGGCGCTCACACCGCGCCGGGTGGAGCGGATGCGCGAGCGCATCGAGCGGCGCACCCAGGGCCTGCTGGACGCCCTCCCGGCCGACGGCGGCGTGGTCGATCTGAAGGCGGCCTTCGCCTACCCGCTGCCCATGTACGTCGTCGCCGACCTCATGGGCATCGACACCGGCCGGCTGCCCCGGCTGAAGGTGCTGTTCGAGAAGTTCTTCTCCACCCAGACGCCGCCCGAGGAGGTCGTCGCCACCCTGACGGAGCTGGCGCAGATCATGGCCGAGACGGTCGCCGCCAAGCGGCGGGCGCCCGGCGACGACCTGACCAGCGCGCTGGTCCTCGCCTCCGAGGACGGTGACCGCCTCACCGACGAGGAGATCGTCTCCACGCTGCAGCTGATGGTCGCCGCCGGCCACGAGACGACGATCTCGCTGATCGTGAACGCGGTGGTCAACCTGTCCACCCACCCCGACCAGCGCGACCTGGTGCTCTCCGGCGCGGTCGACTGGTCGGCGGTGATCGAGGAGACGCTGCGCTTCTCCACGCCGACCTCGCACGTGCTGATCCGGTTCGCCACCGAGGACGTCCCGGTGGGCGACAAGGTGATCCCGGCGGGCGACGCGCTGATCGTCTCCTACGGCGCGATCGGCCGTGACGAGAACGCGCACGGGCCGACCGCGGGCGAATTCGACCTCACCCGCGAGTCGAAGAACCGGCACATCTCCTTCGGGCACGGCCCGCACGTGTGCCCGGGCGCGGCGCTGTCCCGGCTGGAGGCGGGGGTCGCGCTGCCGGCGCTGTACGCGCGCTTCCCCCGGCTGGACCTGGCGGTGCCGGCCGATCAGCTGCGCAACAAGCCGGTGGTGACTCAGAACGACCTGTTCGAACTGCCGGTCCGGCTGGAGGCGTAGCCGCCCCGCGGCCGATTCAGAAGCGGCGCCGCTGAATCCGATGGAAGACGGCGGTTGGACTTCAGGATCATGCGGGAGCAAGGTAGGAGCGTTCCGCCGCACCCGGCGGAACGCCCCACCGCACCACCCGGAGAACACCCGATGACCTACGTCGCGGACCCCGCCCGCTACGACGGCGCCATGCGCTACCGGCGCACCGGGCGCTCGGGACTCGACCTGCCCGTCCTGTCCCTGGGCTACTGGCACAACTTCGGCGACGACCGCCCCTTCGAGACCCAGCGCGAGATCGCGCTGCACGCCTTCGACCTCGGCATCACCCACCACGACCTGGCCAACAACTACGGCCCGCCGTACGGCTCCGCCGAGATCAACTTCGGGCGGCTGATGCGCCAGGACCTGGCGCCGTACCGGGACGAGCTGGTGATCTCCACCAAGGCCGGCTGGGACATGTGGCCCGGCCCCTACGGGCAGGGCGGCGGCTCCCGCAAGTACCTGCTCGCCTCCCTGGACCAGTCGCTCAAGCGGATGGGCCTGGAGTACGTCGACATCTTCTACTCCCACCGGCTGGACGCGTCCACGCCGCTGGAGGAGACGATGGGGGCGCTGGACACGGCGGTGCGCCAGGGCAAGGCCCTCTACGTCGGCATCTCCTCCTACGACGCCGAACGCACCCGGCAGGCCGCCGCGATCCTGCGCGACCTCGGCACCCCGCTGCTGATCCACCAGCCGTCGTACAGCATGGTCAACCGGTGGATCGAGACCGAGGGCCTGCTGGACGCCGCGCGAGACGAGGGCTTCGGCGTCATCGGCTTCACCGCCCTGGCCCAGGGACTGCTGACCGGACGCTATCTGAACGGTGTCCCGCAGGACTCGCGGGCCGCGCGGGGCACGTCGTTCGACGCCTCGTGGCTGACGCCGGACATGCTGGAGCGGTTGCGCGCCCTCAACGCCGTCGCCGAGCGCCGCGGGCAGACCCTCGCGCAGATGGCGCTGGCGTGGGCGCTGCGCGACGAGCGCGTCACCTCGCTGGTGATCGGCGCCTCGCGCGTGGAGCAGCTGGAGCAGAACGTGGCCGCGCTGGACAACCTGGAGTTCAGCGCCGAGGAGCTGACCGAGATCGACGCGTACGCCACCGACGGCGGCGTGGACCTGTGGCGCGAGGCGCGCACCGGCAACCTCTGACCGCACGCGCCCCGGGCACGCCTCGGCCCCCGCCCGAAGTCGGGAGGGGGCCGAGGCGTTGCGAGCGTTGGGCAGGCCTTGCACCTGCATCTCCCCACGGGAAGCGGGGTGTCTTTCCTTGGACCACCAACGCACGGCCGGAGACCGGGAGTTGGCTTCCGGTGCGTCCTGCTGTGCCTCCACCGTAGCCCGCGCGCGGCGCACCCGCCCGGCGGGACGCGTGTGCTGCCACCCGAACGCCCCGGCGATGCAGGTCAGGAGCCCGGGCGGGGCCGGGCGCCGTTCAGCGTCAGATCGACCAGCCGCTCCACATGGGCCGGGCCGACGGGGGCGTCGCTGAGCAGCACGCGGGTGAACAGCGGTCCGCTGACCGCCTCGACCAGCAGCCCGGGGTCGGCGTCGGCGGCCAGTTCGCCGCGCTCGATGCCGCGCTGGACCATGGCGGCGGCGCGGTCCAGGCGCTCGCTCCAGTACGGGCCGCGGCGGTCCTCGATCGTGTCGTCGCGCTCGACGCTCAGCCGCAGCAGGGCCCGGCCCTGGGCGGTGTCCAGCAGTCGGGCCAGCGCGGTGAAGAAGCGCACCAGGTCCTCGCGGACGTGCCCGGTGTCCGGGATCGGCAGGGCGGTGTCGAGGCGGCTGGTCAGCGCGTCCAGGATCAGGTTCTCCCGGCTGCCCCAGCGCCGGTAGACCGAGGTCTCGTGCACGCCCGCCGCGCGGGCGACGGCGGCGACGGTGGCGCCGGACAGCCCCTCGGTGGACAGCAGGTCCACCGCCGCGGCGAGCACCGCCTGCCGCATGCGCTCGCCCCGGCGCCGCAGGGGCGGCACGGGGGTCTCCTCCGGGCCCGCCGGGGTGGTTTCGGTCATACCCCGATGCTAATGCAAGTCGCCTTGCGTTGGGTGGGACACCGCCGTACGGTGCAAAGCAAGGCGACCTGCGATAGGCAGGGGCCGTCGCCACACCGAGGAGGTCTCCCCATGGACCGGATGCTCGCCGCCCGGCTGCACGTACCCAGCCGCACCCTTCGCCTCGAGCACGTGCCCAGGCCCCAGCCGGGCCACGGGGAGGTGCTGGTCAAGGTGGAGGCGGCCGGGGTGTGCCTGTCCGACGTCCACCTGATCGACGGCACCCTGACGCCGTTGCTGCTGGAGGGCGAGACAGTCACCCTCGGCCACGAGGTGGCGGGCACCGTCGCCGAGGTCGGGGCGGGCGTCACCGCCTGGACCGAGGGGCAGCGGGTGGTGCTGTACGCGGGCGAGACGCGCGGCGGCGTCACCTACACCCGCGGCGTCGACTACGACGGCGGCTGGGCCGAGTACGCCCTGTCCTCAGCCGCCGCCCTCACCGCACTGCCGGACGGCATCCCCTTCGAGCAGGGCGCGATCATCCCGGACGCGGTGTCCACGCCGTGGGGCGCGGTCACCGTCACCGGCGCGGTACGGCCCGCCGAGGCGGTCGGCGTGTGGGGCGCGGGCGGCCTCGGCGTGCACGCCGTGCAGTTGCTGCGCACGGTGGGCGCCTGCCCGGTCGTGGCCGTCGACCCCAACCCGGTGGCCCGTGACCGCGCCCTGGCCGCCGGGGCCGACCTCGCGCTGGACCCGGCCGACCCCGCACTGCGGGCCCGCATCGGCGCGGCGACCGCGGGGGCCGGACTGGCGGCGGCGTTCGACTTCGCCGGGGTGCCGGCCGTACGGGCGCAGGCCCTGTCGGTGCTCGCCCCCAAGGGCCGCCTGGTCCTGGTCGGACTGACCGACCAGCCGCTGAGCGTCGCGGACGGCACCCGCTTCAGCTACCTCCAGCAGCAGATCCTCGGCCACTACGGCTCCGACATGCCGGTGGCCCTGCCGCAGTTGCTGCGGCTGATCGAGTGCGGGCGCGTGGACTTCTCCGCCTCCGTCAGCGGCGTACTGCCGCTGACGGAGGCCGCGCAGGCCGTGGAGCGCCTGGAGAAGAAGGAGGGCGACCCCGTCCGTCTGATCCTGCGCCCCTGACGGTCCGCCCCACCCTGGGACGTGTTGCGGAACTCCCGTCCGGCCCGCGACGCCTGGTGCGGCGCCTCGCCCTTCGGGCGGACGACGCCACGTTGGAACGCGCCTAGCACTTCCCCGGCCAGCGGCCGACGGCCGGGCCGCCGGGCCTGCCGGCCGGCGGCACCAGGACCGGGGAGGCGAGGTCGTGGACGGTGTCCAGAGTCGTCGGGACGGGGCCGCCGTCGCCCGGCCCCGCCGTGCCCGCCTCGGCCGCCTGGGCGGTCAGGAGCGGACCGAGCAGGAGACCGCCGCCCAGCGCCAGAACCGCCACGACCTGCCGCCCTCCGATGTGCCCGGACAAACGCCCACCTCCCTGCGCGGGGCGCACCGTGCGCCCGGCATCAGGGAGGCTGACAGATCCGGGGGCCGCCGGGTCGGCCGGTCGGCCGTGATCCCCACGGAAGAGCGAGAGCCGCACGGGCGGATGACGAACACCCGTTCCGGGACTCCGGGGCCCGCCGGGCCGGAGCGGCGAGCGCCGGGGTGGCGGGGAACGGCACCATGCCGGCGGACGGAGCGGTCAACAGGGGCCCGGAGCGTCGACCATCTTCGGATCAGGACGCCCTCGTAAGTGCGAAAGTTTCGACCTGATTTCGACAAAGCGACGGGCCACGCCAGGGGTGCCGCGCGAGCGCGTCAACCGGAGCCGCGCGCACCCGAACAGCCTGCCAGACAACGGAGTCGCACTTTCGGCCATCCACCCGGAGACTCTGCGCGAACCGTTGACCGCCCCCGCCCCTGTTCGTAATCTGCGCGTCACATTCGATCTCGTCAGCGAAACTTTCGAGACAAGGAGCTGACATGCGCACGCTTAAAGGGGCCAGACCGGCCGTGGGGGCGCTGACCTCCGTGCTGCTCGCCGCGGCCACGGTCACGGCCCTCTCGCACAGCGCCTCGGCCGCCGACTCGCTGGCCTCCGCCGCGGCCGGCAAAGGCCGCTACTTCGGCACGGCGGTGGCGGCGAACCACCTCGGCGAAGCCGCCTACGCCAACACGCTGGACCAGGAGTTCGGGGCGGTGACGCCGGAGAACGAGATGAAGTGGGACGCCACCGAGCCCACCCGCGGCGCCTTCACCTTCTCCGCCGCCGACCAGATCGTCACCCACGCGCAGAGCAAGGCGATGAAGGTCCGCGGGCACACGCTGGTGTGGCACTCGCAGCTGCCCTCCTGGGTCTCCGGGCTGGGCGCGGCCGATCTGCGCACGGCCATGAACAACCACATCACCCAGGTCATGCAGCACTACAAGGGCAAGATCTACGCCTGGGACGTGGTCAACGAGGCGTTCCAGGACGGCTCCAGCGGTGCGCGGCGCAGCTCGCCGTTCCAGGACAAGCTCGGTGACGGCTTCATCGAGGAGGCCTTCCGCACCGCCCGGTCCGTCGATCCCGACGCCAAGCTCTGCTACAACGACTACAACACCGACGGCGTCAACGCGAAGAGCACCGCGGTCTACAACATGGTCAAGGACTTCAGGTCCCGTGGCGTGCCGATCGACTGCGTGGGCTTCCAGTCCCACTTCAACAGCGCCTCCCCGGTCCCGTCCGACTACCAGGCCAACCTCCAGCGCTTCGCCGACCTCGGCGTCGACGTGCAGATCACCGAGCTGGACATCGAGGGCTCCGGCAGCGCACAGGCCACCAACTACGGCAACGTCGTCAAGGCCTGCCTCGCGGTCACGCGCTGCACCGGCATGACGGTGTGGGGCATCACCGACAAGTACTCCTGGCGCTCCAGCGGCACCCCGCTGCTGTTCGACTCGAACTACGCCAGGAAGCCCGCCTACGACGCCGTCCTCGCCGCGCTCGGCGGTTCGACCGGCGGCGGGGGCGGCGGCGACAACGGCGGGGGCGGCGGAACCGGCGCCACGTGCACCGTCACCTTCGCCAGGACCGCCGACTGGAACGACGGGTACAACGGCGAGGTCACCGTGAAGGCGGGCTCCTCCCCCATCACCGGCTGGAGCGTGCCGGTCACCTTCCCCGCCCCGCAGAAGGTGACCGCGCTGTGGAACGGCAGCCCCGGCTGGGACGCGGGCGGCACCGTCGCCACGGTGCGGCCGACCTACAACGGCAGCCTGGCGGCCGGGGCCTCGACCAGCTTCGGTTTCACCGTGGCGAAGAACGGCAGCTCCGCCCTGCCGACCGTCGGGGCCTGCACGGCGTCCTGACGGCACCGGCGCGCCGTCCGGACCGGGCCCCTCCGGACGGTGCGCCGTCACGGGCGGCGGCTGCGGCGACGCGTCGTCAGCCGGTCGTGCCGAAGCCCTGCCGGGTGTAGGCGCACTCGGTGTACAGGTAGCCGGAGCGCAGCTTCGCGGTGTCCGAGGCCGGCGCCGAGGAACTGCCGCCCCGCGGCTTGTGCAGGAAATACGTGGTGCCGGCCGGCAGCGAGATGGTCCGCTGCGGATAGTCCTTGCCGCTGTCGCTGCACGGCCGGAACCCGCTCAGCAGGGTGGAGGAGAGGGGGTAGGCACTGCAGCTGGAGCAGGCCTTGACGGTGAGGCTGCCGGTCACCGGGCCGGTGTAGAGGACGGTGATGTCGTCCGGGCTGTCGTTCTTGATCGTCACCGAGATGCTCCCGCCCGTGTCGAGGGTGGGCAGGCGCCTGCCGGCGGCGGGGACCGTCTCGGCGATCTCCGCCGCGATGGCGATCTTCTCGGCACGCGCCCGGTTGCGGGCGTGCGGGTTCTTCTCGGCGAACGCGTTCATGGTCGCGAGGGCCGCGTCGAAGTCGCCGCTGCGGTACTGCGCGACGCCGCAGTCGTACGTCCCCGAGTCGGCGGCCCCGCTCGCCCGGTCGGCGTCCTCGCCGAGGGCGGTGGTGATCTCCGGGGCGCCGCCCGTGACGCCGGCGATCTGCGTCCCGAGGGCACGCAGGCGGTTCACCGCCGTACAGGGGTCGCTGCCGCCGACGTCCTCGACCGCCCGGTCCACGGCGGCCCGGACGTCCGGCTCCACCCGGGGCGCGAGCGCGGAGCCGGGGAAGGAGGCGAGCAATTGGCCGAGGTGCAGCGTCCACTGCGTGTCACCGCCGGTCAGCTCGCTCGATCCGCAGGCGTACAGGGACTGGGCCAGGCGGTCGTCGGGCCAGGTGGCCAGGGTGCCGAGGTCATCGGCCGGGATGGTCTTCGGCACCGTGCGCAGATAGGTGAGCGGGGCGACGGCCTCGCAGTACTTCCTCTGCTCGTAGGCGGCGCCGACCGTGGCGTAGTAGGCCGTCATCCGGTCCCGGACGCGCTCGGCGGCCCGTGAGCCGGGGTGGTCGCGGCGCAGGGCGGCGTAGTCGGCGAGCGCCTTGCGGAACCCGGGCTCGGCGGCGGCGAAGGGCCGGCCCGCGCCCGCACGCACCAGGTCGTCGGCGTCCTGGAGACGGTCGAGGAGCAACCGCTCGGTGGCCTCGTCGCGCGCCCGGTCGTACAGCACGACGCCGCCGGCCGGCACGGCGAGCAGGACCAGGCCGAGCAGGGCGGCCAGCGGTGCGCTTCCCGGCCACGCCAGGGGCCGGCGCAGGGCCGCCGCGGCGCCGTGCGCGGCGGCCAGGACGAGGACGACGGCGTAGGCGACGAGCACGCCGGCCGGCACACCGTCCGGATCGGGCGGCAGCGCGACGATCAGCAGCAGCGCGGTCGCCACCCAGCACGCGGCGGCCGACGGCCACCGGCGCAGCAACGCGTAGCCGAGGCCGAGGCCGGTCAGGTTCAGCAGGCCGACCGCGAGCGCTCGCACGGCGTCCGGCGGGGCCTGCGGCGGCGCGGCCGGCGGCGGGCCGGGCGGCCTCGCGGGCATCGGCGGTCTGGGCGGCGTCGGCGGCCCGAAGGCTCCCTGACCGCTCCCGTAGGCATCACCGGACATGTCGGCTCCCCCCGTCACCCATGCCCCTGCGCGGATGCTGTGCAGTGTACGGAAAATGACGGCACACGGACAGAGAGTGCACAGCGGACGGACAGCGTCCGGGGCCGGTTCCGGCCGCCCCGGCCGACGTACGGGCCGGTCGGGGGCGCGCGCGGAGACCAGGCCCGGCCGTCAGAACCACCGGTCACGCAAAGCATGTCCTCGGCGCATGGGTGCGAGGCCCGGCAGGCATTGGACGCATGTGTCGTACGGCCCGACCATGGAGAGGCCCCGTCCGGCGTCCAGAGCATGCGCCGGGGAACGACCACGCACCTTCGAGGAGTCGAACTGTTCATGCAGGCATCGCGCGGCGTCCGTCTCACCCCGGTGCCCCTCGCGGCGGCGGCCAGGGGAGCCGTCGCGCTCGCCGTACCGCTGCTGGTCGGCGTCCTGACCGGCGCCGTGGTCCCCGCGGTGCTCGCGGGCATCGGCGCACTGTGGGGGGTGGGCCAGGACGGTTCCGACCCCTACCGGCTGCGGCTGCGACGACTGGCCTGCATGGGGCTGGCCGCCGCTTGCGGGCTGCTCGCCGGCGGTCTCGCGTTGCGCAGCGGGCATCCGGTGGCGGTGCCGGGCTGTCTGGTCGCCGCCGCCCTGCTCGGCGGCGTGGTCAGCCTGCGCGGCCCGCTGGCCTCGGTGGCCGGCATGCATCTGCTGCTCGGCGCCACCGCCGGGGCCGGCATCCCCGTACCGGGACCCTGGTGGCAGCCGCCGCTCGCGCTGCTGACCGGGGTGGCCCTGGTGACCGCGCTGTCCACGACGCCGTGGCTGTGGCGGCGGCACGCCATCGAACGGGACGCCGTCCTCGCCGTGTACCGGGCCGCCGCCGAGGCCCTCGCGGCGGCGGGCTCGGCCGGGGCGGAGGCGGCGCGCCGGCGGCTGACCGCCGCGCTCGACCACGCCCACCGGGCCATGGGCCGCCATCTGGCCCGGCCCGTCCGCTCCGGTACGGAGCTGGGCGCGCTGCGCGACGCCTTCGACACGGCGCTGCGGCTGGGCGAGGTGACCTCCGCGCTGGTGTGGGAGGGGCGGGTGCTGCCCGCGCACGTACGGGAGGTACCGCTGGCCCTGGCCGCGCGCCTGCTGCCGGCCGCGGGCACGGCCGCCCCTGCGGCGGGGACCACAGCGTCCACGGCCGATACCTCGTCGGGGGCCACCGCGCGCCCCGTGCCCGGGCGCACCGCTCCCCGGGCCGCCGGGACCGCTGCGCACCCGGCGGACACGCCCACCGCCCCCGGCCCGACCGCGTCCGGCGGAACCCCGGCCGGCACGCCCGCCGCTCCCGTCCCCGCGCCCACCTCCCCCGCACCCGGCGCCGTGCCGGCCGGGTGGCCCGCCGCTTTCGACTCCCCCGCTCTGCGGGCGCTCGCGGAGCTGGCCGGCCGGTCCGGGCGGGCGAGGCGGCCGGACGAGGCGGCGGTGCGGCTGCCCGCGCTGCCCTGGCACGGACGGGCGGCGCAGGTGCGCTACGCCGTGCTGCTCGCGGTCTGTGTGCTGGCCGCGCAGCTGTGCGCCGAACTGCTGCACGGGCCGCGGGGCTACTGGCTCCCCATGACGGTGGCCTTCGTCTACAAGCCCGACTTCGGTCCGGTGCTGCGCCGCGCCCTGCACCGCTGCGCCGGCACCCTCGTGGGCGTGGCGGCGATCGGCGCGGTGACCCTTCTGACCACCGACGCCTACGTCCTGATCGGCGCGGTCGCCGCGTTCGGCGCGGTGATGGCCGTGGGCGTGCGCCACCACTACGCGCTGGCCACGACCGGCCTCACGGCGGTCGTGTTCGTCCTGGTGGACATGCTCGGCGACCACCGGGCGCTGTACTCGGCGCGCATCCTGGACACCGCGCTGGCCGCCGCGATCGTGCTCGTCGCGCACTTCGCGCTGTGGCCGGCCTCGGCGGCCGAGCGGGCCGCCGCGCAGACCGACGCGGCGCTCGCCGCCGCCCGCCGCTACCGGGATCTGCCCGCCGACGCCGCGCCAGGGCGGCGGCACGCACTGCGCCGGACCGCCTACCACCGGCTCGCCGAGGCCCGCCGGGCCGTCGCCCACGCCGACGCCGAGCCGGGCCGTCCCGGCCGGGACCTGGCGGCGCTGGAGGCCGCCGTCACCGCCGCGGAGCGGCTCTGCGACGCCGTCAGCGCGCGCAACCTGGGCGGCGGCGCGGCACCGGCCTCCCCCGGCCCGGAACCGGCGGCCACCGGACCGGGCTCACCGGACTCCCCCGGCGCCCCGGACTCGCCGGGCGCCCCGGACTCGCCGGGCGCCCCGGTCTCCGCCCACCGAGGACCGGACTCGCGGGACTCCCCCGATTCGCCGGGCTCACCGCGCTCCGCCCAGCCCGGACCCGGCTCCCCGGCCGCCCGGTGCGCCGGGTTCTGCGCGGTGGGAGGATGAGCGCGATGGATCTTCAGGTGCTGCGTTCCTTCCAGGCGGTCGCCGAGGGCATGACGGTGACGGAGGCCGCCGCCCAGGCCCGCGTCACCCAGCCGGCCCTGTCGCGCGCGCTGCGCCGGCTGGATGAGGAGGTGGGCGCGGAGCTGCTCCAGCGGGTCGGCCGTCTGCTGCGCCCCACCCCGGCGGGGCGGGTGTTCAAGGAGTACGTCGACGCGACCCTCGACAGCTACGACCGCGGACGGCAAGCGGTCGCCGAGGTCGTCGACCCGGAGGCGGGCGTGGTGTCGCTGGCCTTCCTGCACACCCTCGGCACCTGGCTGGTGCCGAAGCTGGTGACCGGGTTCCGCAGGACGCTGCCGCACGTCCGGTTCGAGCTGCACCAGCACGAGGAGAACGGCCTGGTCCAGCACCTGCTGGACGCCACCGCGGACCTGGTGATCACCAGCGGCGATCCGGGCCACCCGCTCATCACCTGGCGGCGGCTGCTGGTGGAGCCGTTGTGGCTGGCGGTGCCGACCGGGCACCGGCTGGCCGGGCGCGGCCGGGTCCGGCTGGCCGAGGTCGCCGAGGAGCCGTTCATCCTGCTCAAGCCGGGCTACGGGCTGCGCAGCGTGACCGAGACCCTGTGCCGCGAGGCCGGGTTCACGCCGCTGGTCGGTTTCGAGGGCGAGGAGGTGCACACGCTGCGCGGCCTGGTCGCGGCCGGTCTGGGGGTCTCCCTGATCCCGTCGTCGCCGGACACCGCGGCCACCCCCGACTTCCCCATCCGCTATCTGGAGATCACCGATGTGCGCGGCGCCCGGGACATCGGGATCGCCCGACTCACCGGACGGACCCTGCCGCCGGTCTCCCGGCGCTTCATGGACCACGCGCTCAGAGCGACGGCCGCGCCGGCGGCGGAGCCGGGGTGAGGGCCGTCCACGGCGGCGGGGCGGCGCCGTCGCTCCACGCCCGCAGGTCCTCGCCGTCGACGCAGACGATGCCGCACTGCGCGGCGTACTCGACGGCCGGCGCGGTGAAGTCGCTGGTGGTCACGAAGAGCGCGACGTCGGCCTCGTGCACGGTGTAGCAGGTGCCGCCGAAGCGCTGGAGTTCCTCGGAGCCGACCCGGTTGGTGGCGCAGTAACGCTTGCACTGGACGACCACGCGCCGCCCGTCCGGAGCGACGGCCAGCACGTCCGCGCCGAGGTCACCGGCCCCGCCCGCCACCTCCACGTCCGTGCAGCCGTCCCGTTCGCACAGCGCCGCCACCGCCTGCTCGAACTCGTCGGGCCCGAGCAGGTCGTAGTCGACCACCGGCTCCGCCAGGACCACGGTGTCCTCGGCGACCGGCGCGCCGCGGCCGCCGGGACCGGCCTGGGCCGGCACCACGACGGCCGGGGCCTGCTCGGGCGGCGCCTCCAGGGCGTCCAGCGCCGTCCGCGTCCCCTCCCGCAGCGCGGCGGCGGCCCGGTGCGCGGTGCGCTGCGCGAGATGCCCGCGGCGGCGCCGGCGGCGTACGGCGAGGACGGCGGCGGCCGTGCCGGACAGGCACAGTACGGCGGTCCAGGCCGGGCGCCGTTCGGCGGCGGCGAGCGCCGCGCGGGCGGTGTACGCCCCTGCGACCAGCAGGATCGCCAGCAGCGCGAAGAACAGCGCGGTGGCCCGCAGGTCGAAGGCGCGCCTGCGGCCGCTGCGGCGTAGGCTGCGTTCGGGCACGGTCACGACGGCGGGTCCCCCTCCTCGGTGACTTTCGAAGATCACTCCCGCCGTATGCCCGGGATCGTCCGCTTCACCGGCCCAGGGGACATGCCCTTGCCTGGAGCAATGAAGCGGCCGCGGCGCGGGCCGCCGCAGGCTGGAGGTCTGATCAAGTCCGCCGGGAGTACCTGTGAACAGGCCGCCTGAGTGTTTCCGCCGCGATGACCGTCGCACCGAGCCGGTCCGCACGCCCCCGTGTCCGTCCCGCCCGACGCGGGCGGCGGCGCGCCGGACTGCGGCCGGGTGCGGCCGGGGCGAGCGATGAGACGGGCGGCGCCGCACGCGGACGGCAGGCCGCCCGCGGCGGCGGGGACCCCGTCGTCCCGGGTGCCGGCCCCGCCGAAGTGGCTGCGCTGGCTGCCCTTCCTGTACGTGGCCGGAGTCCTGGCGCTGGAGCCGGCGACCCCGGTGGCCTGGCCGGTCAGTTTCCTGCTCACCGCGCTGCCGCTGGTCGCCGCCTACGCCTACGGTCCGGTGGCGGTGGCCGCCTTCACCTTGTTCGCCATCGTGTTCGAGGGAGTGCTGGCGGGCACCCCGTGCTGCGCGGGACGTTCCGTCGGCTATCTCTGGGACCGCCACTACGTGGCCAACTACGTGTGCACCAGTCTGGTCGGGATCCTCGGCACGACCCTGGCCGTGCACCGGATCCGCCGGGAGCGCACGCTCGCCACGGTGCGGTCCGTCGCCGAGACCGCGCAGCGGGTTTTACTGCGCCCGGTGCCGCGCCGGCTCGGCCAGGTCTCGGTGGAGACGCTGTACCTGTCCGCCGCCGCGGAGGCCCGGATCGGCGGCGACCTGTACGAGGCGGTGCCGACGGTCTACGGCGTACGGCTGCTCGTCGGCGACGTGCGCGGCAAGGGACTGGCGGCCGTGGAGACCGCCGCGACGATACTGGGGGCCTTCCGGGAGGCGGCCCACGACGAGCCCGATCTGACCGGTGTGGCGCGCCGGATGGAGCGCAGCATGAGCCGTCATGCCGCGCAGCTGCCAGGCGGCGAGGCGGCGGAACGGTTCGTCACGGCGGTGTTCGCGGAGATCCCCGACGACGAGCACATGATGCGCCTCGTCAACTGCGGTCATCCGCCACCCCTGCTCATCCACTCCGGCCGGATCACCGAGCTGCACGCGAGCGCCCCCTCGCCGCCGATCAACCTGGGCACGCTGGCCGGCAACGGCTACCACGTGGACGTGGTGTCCTTCCGGCCGGGCGACCAGTTGCTGCTGTACACCGACGGCGTCACCGAGACCCGGGACCCCGGCGGGACCTTCTACCCGCTGGCCGAGCGGATGGGGCCGTGGGCGCTGCTGCCGCCGCGCGAGCTGCTGGACCGGCTGCACGAGGACCTGCTCGACTACAGCGACGGGCGGCTGGACGACGACATCGCCGCGCTCGCCGCGTACCGGATGCCGGGCCGTCCCGGCGAGGACGGGGCCTGACGGGCCCCCTCGGGTGCGGCCCTGGTCCGCGTACGGCCCTCGTACGCGCACAGCCTTCGCAGGGCTCCCGGCGCCGGGCGGCCCGGAGGTCGCCGCGGTGTGCGGCGGGTCAGCGGTCCGACGGTGCGCGGCGACCCGTGCGGTCGCGGGCGGCCAGGGCTCGCTGGGCCAGGGACAGGCCGGGCGGCAGCCGGCGGCGCAGCGCGGCGCGGGCCGCGTTGGCGCCGGGCGCGCCGTGCACGCCGCCGCCCGGATGGGCGCCCGCGGAGGCCAGGAAGAGGCCGGCGACCGGCGTCTCGGGGCGGCCGGTGCCGGGAACCGGGCGGAACACGAGCTGCTGGTGGACGGCCGTGGTGCCGCCGTTGACGGCCCCGGTGTCGAGGTTGCGGTCCAGCGACTGGAGGGTGCCGGGGGCGAGGATGCGGCGGGCGCGGACGCGGCCGCGGAAGCCGGGGGCGAACCGCTCGACCTGCCGTTCCATCCGGTCGGCCATGATCTCCTGCTCGCGGGGGCCCCAGGCGCCGGTCAGCCCCTCCTCGCCCGCGTCGCCGGTGATCTCGCGGGGGACGTGGGTGTAGGCCCAGGCGGATTCCGTGCCGAGCGGTGAGCGGGTGGCGTCGGCGGTGGTCATCTGGCCGAACACGGTGAAGGGCCGGTCGGGCACCTGGCGCATGGCGATCTGCGCGGTGAACCGGGTGAGCTCGTCGAAGCCGTCGGCCAGGTGGACGGTGCCCGCGCCCACGGGACCCTCGGTGCGCCAGGGCACGGGTCCGTCCAGCGCCCAGTCCACCTTGAAGGTGGCGAAGTCCCACTGGAAGCGGCGCAGATCGGCCAGCAGCTGGTCGGGCAGCTCGGCCGGGTCGACGAGGCGGCCGTACAGGTCGGGCGCCGAGACGTCGGCGAGGACGGCGCGCCGGGCGGGCACCAGGGCGCCGCCGGCCGTCCGGACGCCGACGGCCCGACCGTCGTGCACGACGACCTGGTCGACGCGCTCGCCGCAGCGCAGGACGCCGCCGCGGCTGTGCAGCCGCCGGGTCAGGGCGGCGGTGAGGGCGCCGGAGCCGCCGACCGGGACGGGGAAGCCGTGGCTCTGGCCGAGCATGGACATCAGCCAGCCGAAGCCGCCGCTGCCGGCGGACTCTGGGGCGAGGTCGGCGTGCAGGGCGTTGCCGGCCAGCAGGAGCCGGCCGCCCTCGCCGCGGAACTCCTCCTCCCCCATGCGGCGCACCGGCAGCAGCATGGTGCGGGCCACCCGCAGCCCGCCGGCCCCGCGCAGCCGGGCGAGCAGCCGGACCCCCGCCCTGACGGGCGGGAACGGCGCGAACAGGGCGTCCATGAGGTCTCCGCCGAGGCGTTCCCACAGCTCGTACAGCCGGCGCCAGGCGTCGCCGTCGCCGGGCGCGAAGGCGTCGAGCGAGGCGGCGGTGGTGTCGACGCCCCGGTCGAGGACGGCGCACCGGCCGTCGGTGAGGGGGTGGGCCAGCACGTGCGGGGCGTGGCTCCAGCGCAGCCCGTGGTCCTGGAGGCGCAGGGCGGCGAGGACGGGCGAGGCGACGGCGAGCGGGTAGAACGAGCTGAACAGGTCGTTGACGTAGTCCGGGTGCACGCCCCGGTCGTGGCGGACGGCGCCGCCCGGTTCGGGCTGCTCCTCCAGGACCTCCACGCTCCAGCCGGCGTCGGCGAGCAGGTTGGCCGCCACCAGGCCGTTGGGGCCGGCGCCGATCACCACGGCGTCAGGCATGCCCGCCGCCCGGCTGCGGAGTACCGGCGTTCTGCTGGGCCCTCTGGCGGCGGCCGTTGTCGGCGTCGGTCTCGCAGACCTTGGCGAGCCGGGCGAGCATGGCGCGGTGGCGGAGCTGGATCAGCGTCTCCACGGCCATGTTGTGGACCACGCCGCCCGCGCCCTGGAGGGGGTGCTCGTCCACGATCACCAGACAGTGCTCGCCCCAGGGGCGTACCTCGATGGCGATGCGCCCGGTGCCGAGGATGCCCGCCTGGGCCTCCAGTTCGAGGAGCGAGCCCTCCTCGCAGTTGCGCACGATGGTCTGGTTGGTGAGCCGTACGGGGCCGAGACGGACCTGGTACTCGATGGCCGAGTCAAGTTGCGGCCACTGGCCGCGCAGCGGGTGGGACTCGGCGGTGCCGACCACCCATTCGGCGTAGCGGCTGCCGTCGGCCAGGACGGCCCACACCGCCTCGGGGCTGGTCCTGACCAGCCGGTGACGTACTGCCACAGGGTGCCTCCGCGGGTCGGTGGGGCGCGAGGGGCGATGCGGTACCAGGCTCTCCGGTCGGCCGCGGGGCTGCAATTCGTGCCCGGCGCGGGCGGGGTCAGCGGGCGCGGTCCTCGGTGTGCGCCGGAGTGCCGTGGTCCTCGCCCCGGTCCGGTGCGCCGTCGGGCGCGGGCGGCAGCGCCAGATGGGCGAGGTCGCCGGGCCGGGGGCTGCTCACCGGCCACAGCGGCGCCGGGGTGCCGTCGGCGACGGCGGCCGGGGCGTCGGTGAGGTTCATGCGCTCGCGCAGCCGGCCGTAGAAGTCCATGGGGCCGAGCCGTGCGGCCCGCAGCCGGCGCGGGGCGGCGTAGACGCCGATCCAGTCGCCCGGGTCGAGGACGCCGCGCAGCTGGCCGTCGACGCTGACGGCGGCCTGGCCGGAGCGGTCGAGCAGGCGCAGGGCGACGGGTTCGTCGGGGGCGGCCACGACCGAGCGGTTGAACGCCATGTGCGGGGCGACGGGGGTGAACACCAGGGCGTCGGCGCGCGGGGAGACGACGGGGCCGCCGGCGGCGAAGCTGTAGGCGGTCGAGCCGGTCGGGGTGGCGACGAGCAGCGCGTCGGCGGAGTAGGAGGCCAGCAGCCGCCCGGCGAGGTAGACGCCGGCCGAGACCTGGCGGTCACGGGCGAGTTTCTCGACGGCGATCTCGTTGAGGGCTGTGACGTTCAGTGCCACGCCCCAGTCGCCGCCGGACTCGCAGTCGCTGCGCACCCGCGGCGGGGGCAGCATGGGGCGACGGCCGTAGCGCATCAGTTCCTCGATGCCGGCGGGGATCTCCAGGCGGCGGGAGGCGCGCACGGTGAGCAGCATGCGGCTCTCGACCGTCAGCCGGTCCTCCAGTACGGCGTCCAGCGCGGTGCGCACGCGGGTGACGGGGACCTCGGTGAGGAAGCCGACGCGGCCGAGGTCGACGCCGAGGAGGAGGGCGTCGTTCTCGGCGGCGAGCCGCGCGCCGCGCAAGAAGGTGCCGTCGCCGCCGAGGGTGACGATGAGGTCGGGGTCGCCGGCGGTCTCGACCTCCGCGCGGGCGTCGCGCCGTCCGCCGTCGTGCCACACGTCGATGTCCGTGCACCGCACGGCGCGCTCCTCGCACCAGGCGTGCACGACCCGCTGAGCGACCTGGGCCTCCGGACGTCCGCCGTGGACGACCAGGCCGATCCGGCGCACCGTCACGGCATCCGCGAGTTCCCCTCGCAGCCTCTTGGAAACATCGAAGAGTGTGTGCGTTTTCCTGGGAATCAAGGGCATTCGGTGGAGCGGAGGTTGATAATCATGGTTCCTTTGCTGCTCGTTCTGCTGCTCGCCCTGATCCTCTTCGGTGCCGGCTTCGCGCTGAAGATCCTGTGGTGGGTCGCTCTCGTCGTGCTCGTGCTGTGGCTGCTCGGCTTCATCGTGCGGCCGGCCGGCGGCGGTGGCCGGAGGGGTCGCTGGTACCGCTGGTGACGGCCGTCGGCGCGACGGCAGTCGCCGTCCGCGGCAGTGGTCGTCGACGTACGCCCGGCTTCGTGCCGGGCGTACGTCGTTTCGCGGGAGGGAAGCAGAAGGCCGGGGGTGCCGGGCAGTCGCCCGGGGGAGCCTGACTCGAGGTAAAGGGATCGTATGGTCTAGTCCAAAGAATCACCTGGTCCAGACCACTCCATTGACGTGCTCGCAACAGGGTCAGGAAGCTTGGGGCCACTTCCCCACCCCACCCCCTGGAGGCACGCAGTGAGACGTCTTCGCGCATGTCTGGGCGCGGCCGCCGCCGTCGCCGTCGCCGCCGGCACCACCGCCCTGGTCGCCGGCAGCGCCTCGGGCGCGACCAGCACGGCGGACGCGCTGAGCAACCGCTGGTACGCCGCGGCCCCGTATCTGATGCCGCTCGACAACGACCCGCCGAGCGCGAGCGCCATCATGGACGCCACCGGCCTCAAGGCCTTCCAGCTCGCCTTCATCCTCGCGCCCGGCGGCGGCGGCTGCTCGCCGACCTGGGACGGCACGGCCGCGGTCTCCTCGGACACCGCCGTGAAGTCCGTGATCGACGCGATCCGCGCCAAGGGCGGCGACGTCTCCGTCTCCATCGGCGGCTACGGCGGCACCAAGCTCGGCCAGGCCTGCTCGGACGCGGCCTCCACCGCGGCGGCCTACCAGCAGGTCATCACCAAGTACGGCCTGCACGCCATCGACTTCGACCTGGAGGAGCCGGAGTACGAGAACACGGCCGCCATCAGGAACGAGATCGGCGCCGCCAAGATCCTCCAGCAGAACAACCCCGGTCTCTACGTCTCCGTCACCACCGCGGGCACCGCCGACGGAACCGGCTGGTTCGGCAAGCAGATGCTGCTGGAGGCCAAGGCGCAGGGCTTCACCCCGAACAACTTCTCCATCATGCCCTTCGACGGCGGCTTCAACGGGGCGGCCTCGCAGACCAGCGCGCTGACCAACTTCAACAAGATCCTCCAGTCCACCTTCGGCTGGAGCGAGGCCACCGCCTACGCCCACGAGGGCTTCTCCGGCATGAACGGCCGCAGCGACACCGGCGAGATCTTCACCCAGGCCGACTTCCAGACCGTGCTGGACTACGCCACGAGCCACAACATGGACCGCTTCACGTTCTGGTCGCTCAACCGCGACCGGCAGTGCACCCCGGCCGACAACGGCGGCCGCACCTCGGGCACGTGCTCCAGCGTGGCCCAGAACTCCTGGGACTTCGCCAAGTACTCGGTGAGGTTCGCCGGCGTCACCCCGCCCACCACTCCCCCGACCTCCCCGCCGCCCAGCAGCCCCACGCCGCCGCCGAGCACCCAGTGCAAGTCCGCCTGGAGCGCGAGCACCGCGTACACCGGGGGCAGCGAGGTGTCGTACAACGGCCACAACTGGAAGGCCAAGTGGTGGACCCAGAACGAGACCCCGGGGGCCTCGCAGTGGGGTCCGTGGGAGGACGAGGGCGCCTGCTGACCTACGCGCCCCCTCCCCGCTGACCGGAGGACTCGTCCCGGCCGGGCCGGCGCACCACCGTGAGGAGGTCGTCGTGCCCGGCCAGCGCGCCCAGGGACAGGGTGCGGTAGCCGGCCTCCTCGAACAGGACGGTGATGCGGTCGCCGTCCTGGCTCAGCACCGTGCCCGCGCCCCACTGCCCGTGCCGCACCTCGGCGCCCACCGGATAGCGCTCCGCGGCGGGATGGACGGGCCTGCGGACGGCGGCGGCCGCCTCCGGGTCGGCCTCGGCGGCCGTGCAGCGGTCGCAGTTCCCGCACGGCGGCTCGTAGGCCTCGCCGAAGTAGCCGAGCAGGAAGTGCCGCCGGCAGCCGGTGGTCTCGGCGTAGGCACGGGCCATCGCGACGCGGGAGCGGTCGGTGCGGCGGTGCGCCTCGGCCGTGCGCTCCGCCTCCTCGGCCGCCTCGCCGGGCGGGGTGCCGGCGACGGGGCGCACCTCGCCCTCCTCGCCCGTGGTGACGGCTCCCGCCTCCTCCAGCAGGTTCACGGCCGTGGTCACCCGGGGGCGGGAAAGGCCGGTGTCCTCCCGGAGTCCGGCCAGGTCGGCCGGGTCGTCGCGGTGGTCGTGCACGGCGCCGGCGACCTCGTCCAGGGTGTCCCGGCCGGTCGTACGGGAGGCGAAGTAGGCCTGTATGCCGGTGTCCTCGGGCCGGTAGTGCAGCACCGCCAGGGCCGCTCCGCCGTCCCGGCCCGCGCGGCCGATCTCCTGGTAGTAGGCGTCGAGCGAGCCGGGCAGCGCCGCGTGCAGCACGAACCGCACGTCCTCCTTGTCGATGCCCATGCCGAAGGCGGAGGTCGCGACGACGACGTCGGCCGCCCCGGAGTGGAACGCCGCGTGGATGCGGCGGCGTTCGGCGGCGCGCAGCCCCGCGTGGTAGGCCTCGGCGGTCAGCCCCAGTTCGGCCAGCTCGCGCGCGCACCGCTCGGTGTCCTTGCGGGTGGCCGCGTAGACGAGGCCGGGCTTCGGTTCGCCGGCGGCCCGTTCGACCACGGCGCGCCGCCGCTCGTCCTCGTCCTGGAAACGGCGCACCTCCAGCCGGATGTTCGGCCGGTCGAACCCGGTGACCAGCACCCGGGGCCGCTCCATGCCGAGCCGTTCGACGATCTCCCGGCGCACCGGCGGGGCCGCGGTGGCGGTCAGCGCCAGCAGCGGCGGGCGGCCCAGCCGGCGTACGGCCTGCGCCAGGCGGAGGTAGTCGGGGCGGAAGTCGTGGCCCCAGGAGGAGACGCACTGCGCCTCGTCCACCACGAACAGGGCGGGCCTCGCCCCGGCCAGCCGCTCCACGACCTCGTCCTTGGCCAGTTGCTCGGGGGCGAGGTAGAGGAAGCGGGCCGCGCCCTCCTCCACCGCCCGCCAGGCGGCCTGTTCCTCCGCGGCGGTGAGGGCGGAGTTCAGGGCGACGGCCTGCGGCGCCTGCTCGGGCAGCCCGGCGATCTGGTCGCGCTGGAGGGCGATGAGCGGCGAGACCACCACGGCCGGTCCGGGCATCAGCAGGGCGGGGACCTGGAAGATCGCGGACTTGCCGGAACCGGTCGGCATCACCACCAGGGCGTCGTCGCCGGCCAGCACCCACTCCATGGCCGTCAGCTGCCCCGGCCTGAGCGTGTCCCAGCCGAAGACGTCGGCGGCCGCCGCGCGCAGCCGCCGCGCCGGCTCGCCTCGCTCGTCCCGTCGGTCCGTGTCGGTCATGTCCGGCTCCCGGTCGCTTCCGGCGGGCTGGCGCGCCCCCGCCCGAGGGGCCGCCCCGGCGCGGCGGACGACCGGGGGCGGCGCGCTCGCGGGAGGCCGGGGGGGCGGAGACGACCATGGCCAGTTTCGGCCACGGGACGAACGGCCACAAGGGGCCGATCGCGCGAATCGGGCGGCGGCCGGACCGCGGACGTCCTGCGGGCTGGGCGGTCCGGGTGCGGACGGGTGCGCGCGGGCGTCAGGCACGGGTCCGCCTGCTGTGGGTCAGCCATTCGGCGAGGACCGCGGCCTGGCTGTGGTCCACGTCCTTGGTGGCGGTGAGCAGGGTGACGCGGTCGTGGTCGGCGAGGTCGCGGAGGTGGCCGACCGCCTCCCGGTGGCCGGCGTCGCGCAGTTCGGCGAGATAGCGACGGCGGAACTCGTCGAACCGGCTCGGCTCGTGGCCGTACCAGTGCCGCAGGTCGGTGGAGGGCGCCGCGTCGCGCAGCCACTCGTCCAGGTGGGCGTCCTCCTTGCGCATCCCGCGCGGCCAGACCCGGTCCACGAGCACGCGCTTGCCGTCCTCGGGCGAGGTGTCCTCGTAGACGCGCCGGTAGGTGATGTGCTCGGTCATGGGTGCCTCCGTTCGTCGGGTCTCCATGAACCGGTGAAGTCGGGGAGTGGTCGAGCCGGGGGGCCGTGGAGCCGACGGGTCGGTGGGACCGGGTGTCAGGAGGGCGGGCAGCCGGTGCCGGGGCCCGGACCGGCGGCGTCCGGTCCGTCGCCGGCGGCGGCCGGTCCGCCGCCCGGCTCCGCGTGCGGCGGCGGGTCGAAGTGGACGGTCACCTTCTGGAAGCCCTTGAAGGCCTCCGTGGCGGCGTAGGACCGGTAGGCCCGCTGGTCGCCGGGGGTCAGGTGGACGCGGTCGGTGAACGGGGTCAGCAGACTGCGCGGCCACAGCCGCATGCACCGCACCGCGCTGACCTCCGCCGTGAACACGTACACCAACGCCCCCAGATAGATCCACGCCAGCAGGCCGAGGACGATGCCGAACAGGCCGTACGTCGCGGTGGCACCCTGGAGCACGTGGTCGACGTAGTACGTGCCGACCCACAGCAGCCCCTGCCAGGCGCAGGCGGCGCCCAGCGCCGGGGCGTACATGATGCGCAGGGGCAGCCTGCGGCGCGTCAGCACGCGGTAGCTGCCGACCAGCAGAGCGGCGTTCAACAGCACGGACAGCAGTTCCGCGGCGATCCGCACCCCGGTCTGGAGCCGGGCGCCGAACACTCCGGAGGCCCACTCGGCGGCGGTGGACAGGCCCGTCGTCACGAGCAGCCCGGCCGCCAGCAGCGTGAGGAACTTCAGCCCCTTGAGCCGGGAGCGGAACGGGTCCGGGCGGGCGTGCCGGGGCACCGCGAAGATCTTGTTCAGGGCGTGCTGCGCGGCCTGGGCGACGTTCAGCGCGCCGTAGGCGCTGCCGAGCACACCGACCGTGACGGCGACGGTGTTGCCGTGGAAGGAGTGGATGTTGTGGCCGATCTGGTCGCCGATCACCGGGAACTCGCTCAGGGCCGAGTTCAGCACCGACTGCTGGAGCTGGGGGTCGCCGCTGAGGACGGCGCTGAGCACCGCGACGAGGAACAGCAGCAGCGGGAACAGCGCCAGGAAGCCGTAGTACGTCAGCAGCGCGGCCAGGTAGGCGGCCTGGTCGTCGTAGAACTTGTAGATCACCGCCAGCGGCAGCCCCGCCCAGCGATGCCGTCGCTGGTAGGCATCCAGTCGGGCCAGCACGTCCATGCGCTCTCCCACACTGTCGGCCGTGGCGCCGCTCGCGCCGGCCGCCACCGCTTCCAGGTGCCCTGGCCAGGGCGTTCCATGCGTGGAGCCGGTGCCGCACCGGGCCGGCCGGGGTGGTTGGACGGGGGCTGCGCGGTTACTCCGTCCCCATGGACGCCAACGACGACAGCAAGCCGCTCGCCCTGGTGACCGGGGCCTCCAGCGGCATCGGGTACGAACTGGCCCGGCAGTTCGCCGAGCACGGCTACGACCTCCTCGTCAACGCCGAGGACGACCGTCTCGACCACGCCGCGCAGCGGCTGCGGGAGACCGGCGCCGAGGTGCGGGCGGTGCGGGCGGACCTCAGGGACCCGGCCGGCGTGGACCATCTGGTGGCCGCGACGACGGGACTGACGGTGGACGTGGCCGCGTTGAACGCGGGGGTCGGGCAGGGCGGTGCCTTCGCCGACACCGATCTGGCCGACGACCTCTCCGTGATCGACCTGAACGTGACCTCCACGGTCCGCCTCGCCAAGCCGCTGCTGCGGGACATGGTGGCGCGCGGCGAGGGCAGCCTGGTGTTCACGTCGTCCATCGCCGCCACCATGCCGGGACCCTTCCAGTCGGTCTACAACGCTTCGAAGTCGTTCGTGCAGTCCTTCGCGCAGGCCCTCCAGGACGAGGTGAAGGACACCGGGGTGAGCGTGACGGCGTTCATGCCGGGCCCGACCGACACGGACTTCTTCCGGCGGGCCGACATGGGCGACACCAGGATCGGCGCCGGCCCGAAGGACGACCCGGCGCAGGTCGCCGAGCAGGCGTACGAGGCGGTGGCGAAGGGGCGGACGAAGGCCGTCACCGGCTCGCTGAAGACGAAGGCGCAGGGCGCCGCGAACAAGATCCTGCCGGACGGCGCGAAGGCCGCGGCGCACCGGAAGATGGCGCAGCCGGGGTCGGGGGACGGGCCCGGCGGCGGCGATCGGGAGTAGTCCGCGCCCGCCCCGGGCCGCCGACCGCGGCCGTCGGCGGCCGCCTCCCCCACTTCGACGCATCGCGGACGGTGATCCATGCAGACGTTCCTGCCGTATCCCGGCTTCACCGAGTCCGCGCTGGCGCTGGACCGGCGGCGGCTGGGCAAGCAGCGGGTGGAGGCGTTGCAGGTGCTGCGGGGGCTGACCGTGCCGGGGTACGGATGGCGCCGGCATCCGGCGGTGCGGATGTGGGCCGGTTACGAGGAGGCGCTGGTGCGGTACGGGCTGGACGTGTGCCGCGTCTGGCGCGACCACGGTCACCAGGACAGTTGCGCGGCCACCCTCGTCGCCGATCTCGCCGCCGCCCGCCCCGGCACGGAGGTGCGGGCGCAGCCGGAGCTGGCGGAGGCGGGCGAGCTGCCGCCCTGGCTCGGCGACGAGGCCCTGCACCTCAGTCACCGGTCGGCGCTGGTGCGCAAGGACCCGGAGCGGTACGCGCCGCTCTTCCCTGGGGTGCCCGACGACCTGCCGTACGTGTGGCCGGCGTCGGACCGCACCTCGCTCGCGACCGGGGACTGAGGCGTCACGGCACACATGAGAGCCGAGCCTGCCCTCCCGCACCCGGCATGAGGCGGGCCCGGTCCCGCAACCCGCGGCCCCCGTCGTTGCGCCGCCCGGTCGAACCCGCTGCCCCAAGGGGGGTGGGGCGCGTGAGCGGTGCGGCGGTGGTGGAAGGGATGGCGCACACGCCTACCCGAGGAGGCCGGATGCCCGATGCCGTGGCCGAGGACGACGTCGCCCGCGCCGCCACCGCCGAGGACGGCGCCCTCCCTGCCGGGCCCGCTCCGGGAAGCCACCCGGGTCCGGCGGGGTTCGAGCAGCTGAGCGCGGTCGCCGACGCCGTCCTCTACGAGGGCTATCTGCTCTACCCCTACCGCCGCTCGTCGCCCAAGAACCGGGTGCGGTGGCAGTTCGGGGTGCTGCTGCCGCGCGACTGGGTGGAGCGGGACGGGCCGGTCGCCGTGGGGGTGTCCGGTTCGGCGGACTCCTGGTACCAGCAGACGGAGTGCCTGCTGCGCGTGCGGCGGCCGGACGCCGCCGTACGGGTGCGGGTGCGGTACCTCCAGACGCAGCACAAGCAGGTGGAGGAGGCGGAGCCGGACGGGAGCCACCGCCCGGTGCCGTCGCTGCGCGCGGACGACGGCACCGCGTGGCTGACCTTCGACGAGGCGGTGCCGCGGGAGACGGACCTCTCCGTCGCCCTGGCCGGCCTGCTCGGCGGCCGGGAGCACACCGCCTCGGTGGGCGCGCCGGGCGGCGAGGCGACCGAACCGCTGCCCTCGGGCGCCGGCCGGGTGGTACGGCGGCGCGAGGAGGTCCGGGCGCGCACGACGCTCACGGCGGTACGGCTCGCGGACGACCTGGTCCGGCTGCGGGTGCGCACCGAGAACACCGGGCGGTCGGCGGACCCCGGCGCCCCGCGCGAAGAGGCGCTGCGCCGGGCTCTCGTCGCCGCACACACCCTCGTGGCCGGCGACGGAGCGGAGTTCGTGTCACTGATCGACCCGCCCGGTGAGCTGGCGCGGGAGGTGGGCGAGTGCCGCAGCGAGTTCACGTTCCCGGTCCTCGGCGGCGCTCCCCTTCCGCAGGCCGACGGAGCGTCGCCGTACGGAGGGCGCGAGCCGTCCGACGGGAGCACGGGGCCGCTGCTGCTGTCCGCGCCGATCATCCTCCCGGACCATCCGCAGATCTCCCCGGAGAGCCCCGGCGACCTGCACGACGCCGGGGAGATCGACGAGATCCTGACACTGCGCACGATGCTCCTGACCGACGAGGAGAAGGCCGAGGCCCGCGCCACGGACCCGCGCGCCGCGGAGATCATCGACCGTGTCGACAGCATGCCTCCGGAGGTGTTCGCCCGGCTGCACGGCGCGATCCGTTCACTCAGCCCGGCCGGGCCCCCGCCCGCACCCGCCGGACCTCCCGCGTCCGGCGGACCCTTCGCCTCCGACGGACCCCTCGCCCCCGGCGGAGCGAGCGGCACCGGGCGGCCCGCCTGGTGGCAGGAGGGCGGCGACGACGGGCTCTCCCCCACGACCGACACCGTGCTCGTGGACGGGGTGCGGGTGGGCGGCGGCAGCCCGGTCTTGTTGCGGCCTCGGGGCCGGGGCGCCGACGCCCAGGACATGTTCCTCGCCGGGCGCGCCGCGCGGGTCGCCGCCGTCTTCCACGACGTGGACGGCAGCACGCACCTGGCCGTCACCCTCGAGGACGACCCGGCGGCCGAACTGCACACCTGGTACGGCCGTTTCCACTACTTCCGCCCGGACGAACTCGAACCGCTCACGGCAGCCGACGGACCGCACGCGCCCGCACCGCCCGAGGCGCCGGCCCCCGCTTCCTGACCCGGCGAGCACCGCGGCCCGCTCGCGGCGACGGCGAGCACCGCGCACCCCCACCCATCCGTGACCCACCCACCCCTGACCCACCCAGAGCAAGGGACGAGAAGCAGATGACGGCGACCGAGGCTCGTGCGGCGGGACGCAAACCCGCTCAGATCGTGGACATGTCCTGGGATCCGATCACCCGGATCATCGGCAACCTGGGCATCTACACCAAAATCGACTTCGCCAACCAGGAAGTCGTCGACTGCCGCTCCACCTCCTCCCTCTTCCGCGGCTACTCCGTCTTCATGAAGGGCAAGGACCCCCGCGACGCGGGCTTCATCACCTCGCGCATCTGCGGCATCTGCGGCGACAACCACACCACCTGCTCCAACTACGCCCAGCAGATGGCCTACGGCGTCAAACCCCCACCGCTCGCCGAGCACATCACCAACCTCGGCGAAGCCGCTGAGTACATGTTCGACCACACCATCTTCCAGGACAACCTGGTCTTCGTGGACTTCTGCGAGGCCATGGTGAAGGCGACCAACCCCGGTGTCCTGGCCCGCGCGGAACGCACCCAGGCCCCGCGCGGCGACGTGCACGGCTACCGCACCATCGCGGACATCATGCGCGCCTTCAACCCCTTCGAGGGCGAGGTCTACAAGCAGGCCCTGAAGGTGTCGCGGGTGACGCGGGAGATGTTCTGCCTGATGGAGGGCCGCCATGTGCACCCCTCCACCCTGTATCCGGGCGGCGTGGGCACCATGCCCCAGCCGTCGCTGTTCACCGACTACCTCTCCCGCCTCCTGCACGTGGTCGACTTCGTCAAACAGGCCGTCGCCATGAACGACGACGTCTTCGACTTCTTCTACGAGGCGCTCCCCGGCTACGAGCAGGTCGGACTGCGCCGCACCCTCCTGGCCTGCTGGGGTGCCTGGCAGAACCCCGATGTCGTGGACTACCGCTACGACACGATGAACACCTGGGGCAAGGCCATGTACGTGACCCCGGGCATCATCGTGGACGGTCGACTGCGCACCAACAACCTGATCGACATCAACCTCGGTCTGCGCATCCTCCTCGGCTCCTCCTTCTACGAGGACTGGACCGCCGAGGAACCCTTCGTCACCCACGACCCGCTCGGCAACCCGGTCGACATCCGTCACCCCTGGAACCAGACCACGCTCCCCCACCCCCAGAAGCGCGACTTCGACGGCAACTACTCCTGGGTCATGAGCCCGCGCTGGTTCGACCAGGAGAGCGGCGACCACCTCGCCCTCGACACCGGCGGCGGCCCGCTCGCCCGCCTGTGGTCGACCGCCCTGAGCAACATCGTGGACACCCCGTACATCAAGACCACGGGCCACAGCGTGCGGATCACCCTGCCCAAGGGCGAGTCGCTGCCGGAGACCACGCTGGAGTGGCACATCCCGAAGTGGTCCAACACCATCGAACGCGACCGCGCCCGTCCGTACTTCATCGCCTACGCCGCCGCGATGGCCTTCCAGTTCCTGGAGGAGGCCACCTCTCTGGTTCGGGCCGGAGACACCAAGGTCTTCACCAACTTCGAGGTGCCCGACGAGGCGATCGGCTGCGGCTTCCACGAGGCCGTCCGCGGCGTGCTCTCGCACCACCTCGTCATCCGGGACAAGAAGATCGCCAACTACCATCCCTACCCGCCCACTCCGTGGAACGCCAGCCCGCGCGACCACTACGGCACCCCCGGCCCGTACGAGGACGCCGTGCAGGGGCAGCCGATCTTCGAGGAGAACGGGCCCGACGACTTCAAGGGCGTCGACATCATGCGCACCGTCCGCAGCTTCGACCCCTGTCTGCCGTGCGGCGTGCACATGTATCTCGGCAACGGCAAGACCCTCACCACCACGCACACGCCCACCTACGGCAGCCAGTCGTGACCGAGCCGGGAGACACCTCCCCGGGCGGCCGGCTCGGGGACCCGGAGATCGAGGCGCGGCTCGCGAGGATCGACGAGGTGCTCGCCGGTCTGGAGTCCGCTCCCGGCCCCACCGTGCGCTCCGCGCTGGAGGCGGTGGGCCTGCTCACCGAGGTCTACGGCGAGGCCCTGACCCGGGTCCTGGAGCAGGCAGACCCGTCGCTCGCCCGACAGCTCGCCGAGGACGAGCTGTTGGGGCATCTGATGGTGCTGCACGCCATCCACCCGGAGTCCCCGGAGCAGCGGGCCGCCCGGGCGGTGGAGCGGCTGCGCCCGGCCGTGCGCGAGCGCGGCGGCGATGTGCGGTGGGCCGGTCTGGACGGGCAGGTGGCCCGGGTGCGGCTGAGCACGGGCGGCGGCTGCGGCGGAGGCTGCGGCAGCGGTGCGGCGGACGTCACGGAGGCGGTGCGCGAGGCGGTCCTCGCCGCCGCTCCCGAACTGACGGCGGTGGAAGCGGTGCCCGAGGAGCGGCGGGCGGCGCCCGCGTTCGTGCCGCTGGGGTCCCTGTCGCGCCGGGACGGTGGCGCGGCCCGGACGCGGGAGACCACGTGAGCGGGGACGGCGCGCTGGCCCGGCTGATCCGCTCCTCGGCCGACCGTTCGGCGGCGGCGGCGACGCAGGCGTGCGAACTGTGCGCCGCCCCGGTGCCGGACGAGCATCCGCACCTGTATGACATGGAGCAGGCGGAGGTGCGGTGCGCCTGCCGTCCCTGCTCGGTGCTGTTCGCCGGGGACGGGGCGGGCGGCGGCCGCTTCCGGCTCGTCCCCGGGCGGCGGCTGAGGCTGCGCCGGGTGGACACCGAGACCCTGGGGGTGCCGGTCGGGCTGGTGTTCTTCGTGCCGCACGACGACGGCACGGTCACCGCCCAGGGTCCGAGCCCGGCGGGGTCCATGCGGTGGGAGGTGGACACGGCCGCCTGGCGGCGGGCCGCCGAGCAGTGTCCCGAACTCGCCTCGATGGAGCCGGAGGTGGAGGCGCTGCTCGTGAACACCGTGCACGGGCTCGACCAGCACTGGATCGTGCCCGTGGACGACTGCTTCCGGATGGTGGCGGTCGTCCGCCGGGAGTGGCGCGGGCTGTCGGGCGGCGGCCGGGTGTGGCCCGCCGTCACGGAGTTCTTCGAACAGTTGACCGAGCGGCGTTGAGCGAACGGCGGCGGGCCGACGCCGCCGACCGAGTCACAGGGAGTCGCCGTGCACGAGTTGTCGATCGCGTCCGCGATCGTGGAGCGGGCCGGGGAACTCGCCCTGGCGGACGGCGTGGAGACCGTGTCGGCGGTGACGGTGCGGGTGGGCGAGCTGTCCGGAGTGGTGCCGGACGCGCTGGACTTCGCCTTCGAGGCGGCCAGGGAGGGCACCGCGCTGGCGGGCGCCCGGCTCGTCGTGGAACAGGTGTCGGCGCGGGCGTACTGCGCCGCGTGCGCGGCCGAGTTCGCGGTGGGCATGCCGCCCTTCTTCTGGTGCCCGCACTGCGATCGCCCCTCGCGGGATCTGCGCACGGGACGGGAATTGGAGATCGTCAGCGTCGAACCGGAGCGCACGGCGAGGACTTGACGTGGCATCGGGTGGGAGCGGCCCCGTCGGCGTCCGAGGCGCCGGCGGGGCCGCTGCTCGTGGGGTTCCCCGCGGGATCAGCAGATGCGCGGGAGTTGCTCCCCGAGGGGCAGGTCCACCACGCGGGTGCCGCCGAGACCGGTGGCGATGACGACCATGCCGGGGTGCTCGGTGACGCACTCGCCGATCAGCGCGGCGCCCGTGCCCTGCGGGTGGGCGCGCATGGCGGCAAGGATCTCGTCGGCGTCGGCGGGCGGCACGAACGCGACGAGCCGGCCCTCGTTGGCGACGTAGAGCGGGTCCAGGCCGAGGAAGCCGCAGGCGTTGACGACGGCGTCCGGGACAGGGATCGCCCGTTCGGTGAGCCGGACACCGGTGCCTGAGGCGCGGGCGATCTCGTTGAGGGAGGCGGCCAGTCCGCCTCGGGTGGGGTCGCGCAGGACGTGGACGTCCCGGGTGACGGCGAGCATGGCCGCCACCAGATCGGCCAGCGGCGCGGTGTCGCTGGCGACCTCGACGCCGAACTCCAGGCCCTCCCGGACGCTCATGACGGCCACGCCATGCAGTCCGATGGGGCCGCTGACGATGACGGCGTCGCCCGGCCGGGCCCGTTGCGGGCGGATGTCCACCCCTTCGGGGACGAGGCCCACGCCGGCCGTGGTGACGTAGATCCCGTCGCCGTGGCCGGCCTCCACCACCTTGGTGTCTCCGGTGGCGACGGTGACGCCGGCCGCCTCGGCCGCCGCGCCCATGGCGCGGGCGATCCGGTCCACGACGGTCAGCTCCACGCCCTCCTCCAGGACGAAGGCCGCCGAGAGGTAGGCGGGTCGGGCGCCGCTCATCGCCAGGTCGTTCACGGTGCCGTTGACCGCGAGGTCGCCGAGGCTGCCGCCGGGGAAGAACAGCGGCCGGACGACGTAGGAGTCGGTGGAGAACGCCAGCCGGGCGCCGCCCAGGTGGAGGACGGCGGAGTCGCCCATGGCGGCCAGGACGGGGTTGCCGTAGGCCGGGGTGAAGACGTCCTGGATCAGTTCGGCGGACAGGGCGCCGCCTCCGCCGTGGCCCATGACCACGACGGGCTGGTCGCGCAGCGGGGCGGGGCAGGTCCAGTCAGCGGGGTCGACGGGGGCCTCGGTCGCCGCGGGTGCCGGTTCAGCCAACGGGGTTCATCTCCTCCTGCGCGGCGCGGGAGCCCTGGGGCGTGCTCACCGGCACGGGCGCGTCCGGGACGGCGGGTCCGGTCATCCGCCGGTAGAGGTAGTAGGCGGCGCAGGCGCCCTCGCTGGAGACCATGGTGGCGCCGAGCGGGGTGCGCGGCGTGCAGGTCGTGCCGAAGGCGGCGCACTCGGTGGGTTTGATCAGGCCTTGCAGGATCTCGCCGGCGCGGCACGCCGCGGGTTCCTGGGTGCGGATGCCGGTGACGTCGAAGCGGTGCTCGGCGTCGTAGGCGCGGTAGGCCTGCGACAGCCGCCAGCCGCTGCCCGGGATGGGTCCGATGCCGCGCCAGGCGCGGTCGGTGACCTCGAAGACCTCCTCCAGCATGCGCAGGGCGGCCGGGTTGCCGCTCTCGCGCACCGCGCGCGGGTAGGCGTTCTCCACCCGGTGCTCGCCGCGCTCCAGCTGGTGGACTGCGCGGCGGATGCCCTCCAGGATGTCGAGCGGCTCGAAGCCGGTGACCACGATGGGAACGCGGTGGCGTTCGGCGAGTCGCGGGTACTCGGCGGTGCCCATGACGCTGCACACGTGCCCGGCGGCCAGGAAGGCCTGCACCCGGCAGGCGGGGGCGGTCATGATGGCCTCGACGGCCGGGGGGACCCGCACATGGGAGACCAGCAGGCTGAAGTTGTCGAGGCCGAGACGGCGGGCCTGGTGGACGGCCATGGCGTTGGCGGGCGCGGTCGTCTCGAAGCCGATGGCGAAGAAGACCACCTGCCGGTCGGGGTGGCGGCGGGCCAGCTGGAGGGCGTCGAGCGGCGAGTACACCACCCGTACGTCGCCGCCCTCGCCCTTGACCCGGAACAGGTCCCGGTCGGTGCCCGGCACCCGCAGCATGTCGCCGAAGGAGCAGAAGATCACCTCGGGGCGCGCGGCGATCTCCAGGGCCTTGTCGATGACCTCCAGCGGCGTCACGCACACCGGGCAGCCGGGGCCGTGGATCAACTCGACATTTTCAGGCAGCAGTTGGTCGATTCCGTGGCGGATGATGGAGTGGGTCTGACCGCCGCAGACCTCCATCAGCGCCCATGGCCGGGTGGCCGTCGCGTGGATCTCGTCCAGCAGCCGCCGGGCCAGCTCGGGGTCGTTGAACTCGTCGATGTACTTCATCGGGCCTCACTCCCGCTCCGCTCGGCCGCGACGGCGTCCGCCGCCCGCGGCGCCGTGGCCTCGGCCTGCCGTTCGGTGTCCTCGGCCTGCTGCGCCGCCTGCGCCCAGGGGTCGCCGAACTCCTCCTCCAGCAGTCCCAGTTGCTCGAACAGCTCCAGGGAGGCGCGGGCGGACTCCTCGTCCAGCCGTTGCAGGGCGAAGCCGACGTGGACGATGACGTACTCGCCCACCCGCAGGTCGGGCAGGTACTCCAGACACGCCTGTTTTCGCACCCCGCCGAAGTCGATCAGCCCGGTGAGCGGGTCGGCGCGGTGGTCGATGGACACGACCTTGCCGGGCACTGCCAAGCACATGGGTCACTCCGTCTCGTCGCTGTCGGTGGTCCGCCGGCCGGGTGGGCCCGTACGGGCCGAGCTGCTCGTAGGTCCGGTCGGTTCGTACGCCGGCCGGGTCCGGGCCGGGCGGGTCACTCGCGCCGCCGCTCGTGCGCCGCCACGACCAGTTGCCCGAGGGCCAGGCCGCCGTCGTTGGGCGGGACTTCGCCGTGGCGCAGCACGGTGAGGCCGGCCGCCGTCAGCCGTGCGGCGCACTCCTCCTCCAGCAGGCCGTTGGCGAAGACGCCGCCGGTGAGGACGACGGTGGTCAGGCCGGTGGTCGCGCGGGCGCGCCGGCAGACCTCGGCGACCATCCCCGCCACACCCCGGTGGAACCGCGCCGCGAGGACGGGCGCGGGTGCGCCGCGCCGCCGGTCGGCGAGGAGGGCGCGCAGCAGGGGCGCGGGGTCGCAGCGGAGCGGACCGGGGCCGTCGGCGTATCCGAAGGGGTACGCCACCGTGTCCGCGTCCCGGGCCTCGCCGGCCGCCGCCTCCAGTTCCAGGGCGGCCTGCGCCTCGTAGTGGGCGCGGTGGCAGACGCCGGTGAGGGAGGAGACGGCGTCGAAGAGCCGGCCCATGCTGGAGGTCGGCACGCAGGCCAGCCCGCGCTCCAACTGCCTGTGGAGCGCTTTCAGTTCCTCGGGTGAGCAGGCGGCGACGCTGGGCAGGCGGGGGTCCCAGTCCAGTCCGGCGGACCACAGCCGGGCGAGCGCGAGCCGGCACGGGTTCGCCACTCCGGCGTCGCCGCCGGGCAGCGGGGCGGGGGCGAGGTGGGCGAAGCGGCGGTGGGCGGCGTAGTCGGCGATCAGGAACTCCCCGCCCCAGACCGTGCCGTCGTCTCCGTAGCCGGTGCCGTCGAAGGCGACGCCGATCACCGGCCGGGCGCCGTCGAGTCCGTGCTCGGCCATCGCCGAGGCGATGTGCGCGTGGTGGTGCTGGACCGGCACCGGGGTGGGCAGGCCGAGTTCGTCCGCCCTGCGCCGGGCGCGGCGGGCCGAGTGGTAGCCGGGGTGACGGTCGGCGACGACCAGGGCCGGGGTCACTCCGGTGAGCCGCAGCAGGTGCCGTTCGGCGCGTCCGGCGGCCTCCAGGCCGGCCAGGTCGCCCAGGTCTCCGACGTGCGGCCCGAACCAGGCGTGTTCGCCGTCGCCGACGCAGAGCGCGTTCTTCAGGTCGCCGCCCACGGCGAGGGCGGGGCGGACCGGGACCGGGAGGCGCAGCGGGCGCGGCACGTGTCCGCGGGAGCGGCGCAGGACCTGTTCGGTGCCGTCGGGGCGCACCCGCAGCAGCGAGTCGTCGCACGGGGAGGCGATGGGCCGGTCGTGGACGAGCCAGGCGTCGGCCAGTTGGGCGAGCCGGGTCAGCGCCTCGCCGTCGTCCGTGACGATGGGCTCGCCGGACCGGTTGCCGCTGGTCATGACGAGCACCTGGGGGCCGGGCGGGTCGCCGGGCAGACCGAAGAGCAGGGTGTGCACGGGGGTGTAGGGCAGCAGCACGCCGATGTGGGGGCTGCCGGGGCACACCTCGTCGCTGAGGCGCAGGCCACCGGGCCGGCTGCGGCGGCGCAGCAGCACGATGGGACGGCGGGGGCCGGTCAGCGCGGCCCGCTCGGCCTCGGTCAGGTCGGCGACCCGCTCGACGGTGGCCGGGTCGGCGCACATCACCGCGAACGCCTTGCCGCCGCGTTCCTTGCGGGCGCGCAGGGCGGCGACGGCGCGGGCGTCGGTGGCGTCGCAGGCCAGGTGGTAGCCGCCGACGCCCTTGACGGCGACGATCCGCCCCGCGGCGAGCAGGCTCCGGGCCGCCGCGAGCGCCTCGGCGTCCCGGGCCGGGCGCAGGCCGCTGCCCTCGGCGGGCACCAGGCGCAGCCGGGGGCCGCAGTCGGGGCAGGCGACGGGCTGGGCGTGGAAGCGCCGGTCGGCGGGGTCGGCGTACTCCCGGGCACAGGCGGGGCACAGGGGGAAGCCGGCCATGGTGGTGGCGGGGCGGTCGTAGGGCATCGCGGTGGCGACGGTGAAGCGGGGGCCGCAGTGGGTGCAGGTGATGAAGGGGTGCCGGTGCCGGCGGTCGGCGGGGTCGGCCAGTTCGCGCAGGCAGTCGGGGCAGGTGGCGGTGTCGGGCGGGAGGTGGGTGCGCCCGGTGGAGTTCTCGGTGGGCCGGATGGTGAACGGTCCTGCGCTGCCGGTGGCGGGCACCTCCTCGGCGCCGACGCCGGTGACGGCGGCCAGCGGCGGCGGCTGGCGGGTCAGCCGGTCGCAGAAGCTCGCGACGCCGTCCGGCGGTCCCTCCACCTCGATCAGCACGCCGTTCGCGGTGTTGCTCACGAAGCCGGCCAGCGCCAGGTCGGCGGCGAGCCGGTGCACGTACGGCCGGAAGCCCACGCCCTGCACGGTGCCCCGCACGGTGAGCCGGCGACGCACCGGACCGGTGGCCGCAGCGGTCATGAGGCGGGTGCGACGGCCGGCGCCGGGTGGAAGTGGTCGCGGCCGCCGTCGTGCGCGGGGTCGCGGTCGCCGGGGTGGGGGCGGGCCCGGTCGTGCGGGTGGGTGTGCTCGTGGGGGTGGGTGTGCTCGTGGTCGTCGTCGTGGCTGTGGCGGTGACCGTCGTCGTGCGGATCGTCGTGGGTCCGGCCGTGGTCGTGCGGGCGGGGGGCGAGGGGCGGGCGGTGCGGCGGGGCCGCGTGGCGGGTGGCGAGCGCCCGGTCCAGGACGGTGTCGACGCCCTCGCCGGTACGGGCGCAGGTCCGTACGATCTCCACGCTGGGGTTGACCCGGTGGACGTTCGCGCGGAAGGCGGCCTCGTCGAATCCGGCGGGTCCGGCGAGATCGGTCTTGGTGGTCACGACGAGGTGCGCGGAGCCGAAGGCGGTGGGGTATTTCAGCGGCTTGTCCTCGCCCTCGGTGACGGCCATCAGCACGATCCGCAGCGTCTCGCCGAGGTCGTAGGAGGCGGGGCAGACGAGGTTGCCGACGTTCTCCACGAACAGCACGG
Source organism: Streptomyces sp. NPDC093260 (assembly GCF_040683715.1). NCBI lineage: Bacteria > Bacillati > Actinomycetota > Actinomycetes > Kitasatosporales > Streptomycetaceae > Streptomyces > Streptomyces sp. NPDC093260. The sequence continues at coordinate 34,280 of NZ_JBFBEK010000015.1, read as the reverse complement.
CGGTGTCGCCGGGGAGCCAGCCCTCCAGCCGGCGGCGCACCTGGCGGGCCTCCAGGTGGCACAGGCCGTCGGTGAGGACCTGCTGCACCGGAGCGCCCGAACGGGCCAGCCGGCGGGCGTCGTTCTCGGTGGCCAGGTCCGCGGTGAGCGCGGCGACCGGGACGCCCCGCCCGACGGCGCGGGCCAGCACCCCGCCGAGGAGTTCGGTCTTGCCGCTGCCGGGACTGGACAGCAGGTTGACCACGGTGACGCCGCGCCCGGCCAGGTCGTCGCGCAGGGTGCGGGCCAGGTCGTCGTTCTTGGCGAGCACGGCCTGCTGGACGTCGACGGACCGGCACATGGCGCATCTCCTCGGGGTCGGTCAGGAAGGGACGGTCCGCGGTGCGCCGCCCGCGGCGGGCGGCGCGGGAACCGCGTCCCTCACCGATCCTGGGGCGCTCGGGCCGCCAGGTGCGGTAGCGCAGCCGTGTGCGGGGCCGCGGATTCGTCCGGGCGGCGCAACGACGGGGTGGCCGCGGGGTCGGCGAGGAGGACCGGGACCATGGCGTGCAGGGCGGTGACGGCGTGGTCGACGGCCGCGCGCACCGGGGCGCTGAGGCCCGGCATGATGTCCTCGTCGCCGCGCGGCACCGTCTCGGGCTCGCAGGCCAGCACGAGGACGCGGGGCAGCGGCCCGTCGCCGAGCCGGGCGGCCAGCGCCAGCACCTTGGCCGGGTCCATGCCGTGCGCCTCCGGCGGGGCGCAGTCGGCGCCGTCCGGGAGGTCGGGCTCGATCACGGAGAGGGTGCCGGGCCGGTGGCCGCGCGGGGCGGCGTCGACGAGGACGGCGGTGTCGTAGCCGGTGAGGAGTTCGTAGGCGAGGTCGAGACCGCGGATGCCGAAGTCGCGCGCCCGGACCGCCGGCGGCAGCGGGCGGTCCTGGAGGGCGCGCAGCACCTCGGGGCCGAAGGCGTCGTCGGCGAGGAAGATGTTGCCGACACCGGCGACGAGCAGCCGGGCGGTCGGTGCGGCGGCGTCCGTCATCGGACGCCCCCGGGGAGCGGGGCGGCGAACGCGTCGGCGGCGGGCCGGTGGCCCATGGCGGGGAGCCGGGGGTCGGGGACGGCGAGCAGGGGGCCCGTGACGGCGAGGAGGGTGTCCGTGTCCATGACGCGGAATGTTGGCCGTCCCGCGCGGCGGCGCGAAGGACCGTCGCGGCGTTTCGCGCGGCCGGCGCGGCCGTCGTCCGCCATCCGGATCGAATCCCGTCGGCGGTCCGCGCGGGGCTGCGGGAGTCGGCGTGTCGTGGTGCTACTTACAGTTCATGTGATGTAACAGTCTGCGCATGATCTGGCAGCAGAACATCGACAGGGCCTCCGCTCGTCCCTCCCGTCGCACGCTGCGCGGCGCCCTGCTGGCCGCGGCGACCACCGCCGCGCTGGCCGGCGGCCCGACCGCGACCGCGGCACCCGCCGAGGCCCGCACCGCCGACTGGGACGCCATCGCCGCCTGCGAGTCCGGCGGCGACTGGAAGGCCAACACCGGCAACGGGTACTTCGGCGGGCTGCAGTTCCGGCAGTCCAGCTGGATCGCGGCCGGTGGTCTGAAGTACGCGCCCCGGGCCGATCTGGCCACCCGCGAGGAGCAGATCGCCGTGGCCAAGCGGCTGGCCGCCCTCCAGGGAATGTCGGCCTGGGGCTGCGCGTAGCGTGCGTCCCGGGGCCGCCGGTGTGCGGCCCGGCGGTCGCACCTCTCCCGGCCCGACGGGCCGCACACCGCCCACCACCCGCCCCCTGCGCCGTCAGCAGAGCATCGAGAGGGCGCCGGGCAGGACGCGCGCCGTGACGGGCAGGACGGCGTCCACCTCGCCGTCGGCGCCGCACGGTATCTCCCGGTCGGCGGCGACGCTGATCTCCCGGCCGCGCAGGACCCGCACCTCGGGGCGGTCGACGTGACCGCCCGTCCTCAGCTCGTTCATCAGGGTGAAGAACAGCCGGCGCGGGGCGGCCCGGATCAGCACCACGTCGAGCAGGCCGTCGTCCACCCGGGCGCCGGGCGCGATCATCCGGCCCGAGCCGTAGTACGCCGAGTTGGCGGCCACCACGGTGTAGCCGCGGTGGGCGTGCTCCTCGCCGTCGACGGTGACCCGGTACGTCGCCGCGCGCCAGGTGGCGACGGCGCGCAGCCCGCCCAGGTAGTACGAGGCGGCGCCGCGCAGCAGCCTGGCGTGGTTGGCGTGCCGGTTGGCGAGCGCGTCGACGCCCGCGTACACGCTGCCGAGGACGACGGTGCGCGGGTGGACGGCGGACTCCACCTCGATGGTGTCCACGGGGCGCGGCGCGTGGTGCAGCAGGAGGCGGGCCAGTTCGGCAGGGTCGGCGGGCAGGCCGAGCGCGCGGGCGAAGTCGTTGCCGCGGCCGGCCGGGACGAGGCCGAACAGGGCGCCGGTTCCGCTGAGCGCCCCGCCGACGCCGCCGGCGATGCCGTCGCCGCCCACGGCGAGGACGACCCGGCCGCGTTCCCCCGCCTGCCGGGCGAGGTCCTGGGCGTGGGCGAGGCTGCGGCTGTACTCGGTCTCCAGCGAGGCGCCCGCCTCCCTCAACGGCCGGGCCACCCGCAGCAGCGCCGCGGCGCCCGCGGAACCGCCCGCGGTGGGGTTGACGATCGCGGTGAACTGTCGCATCGGTGGGCCTCCGGGGCGCTGAGCGGGCGTGGCGGGAGAGTACGGGACGGGGCGGGACCGCGGGGACCGGGACTGCGCGAACCGGCTGCGGCGACCGGGACGGCGGGGCCGGGAGGGGCAGGCCAGAGCTGCGGCGACCGGGGCTGTGGGGCGCGGTCTCAGTCCAGGGGCAGCAGGACGCCGGGGTTCAGCAGGCCGGCCGGGTCCAGGCGGCGCTTGACCGCCCGCAGGGCGTCCACCCCGAGCGGTCCGGCCTCCCGCAGGTACCAGTCACGGTGGTCGGTGCCCACGCCGTGGTGGTGGCTGATGGTGCCGCCGGTGGCGAGGATCGCCTCGTTGGCGGCGTGCTTGGCGGGCGTCCAGTGCGCCACCGGGTCCTCGCCCTGCGCGGAGACCACCGTGAAGTAGAGGGACGCGCCGTTCTCGTAGACGTGCGAGATGTGGCACATCACCAGCGGCGGGGTGCCGGCCTCGGTGAGCGCCGCGGTGAGGGCGTCGCGGACGGCGGCGTACAGCTCGGGCACGCGGGACCAGAAGGCGGCGGTCTCCAGGGTCTCGGCGAACGCGCCCACGTCCAGCAGCGCGTCGCGCAGGTACGGCGCCGAGTAGCGGCCGTGCGCCCACCGCTCGCCCGGCTCCTCGCCGAGATACGTGCCGCCGCACTCGCGCAGGACGGCGGCGGCGCGTTCCCTGCGGTGGGCCACCTCCTCGGGGTCGCCCTCGTAGCCCGCGACAGCCTGGCAGCCCGCAGGTTGCGCGTCCCCGGCGTTCCCGGCGCCGATGGCGTCGGGATGGGCCAGGCCGATGAGCGTCTCGGTCTCGTCGGACAGGCGCAGCACGGTGGGCCGGGGTCCGTCCTGGGCGAGGCGGCGCAGCGCGGCTGCGCCCTCCTCGAAGGAGGCGAAGCGCCAGCCCTCGTAGATCCGTGTCTTCGGCAGGGGGCGCAGGCGCACGGTGACGGAGGTGATGACGCCGAACGCGCCCTCGGAGCCGAGGACGAGCTGACGCAGGTCGGGACCGGCGGCCGAGCGCGGGGCGCGGCCGGTCTCCAGGGTGCCACCGGGGGTGGCGAGGGTGAGGCCGAGCACCATCTCGTCGAAGCGGCCGTATCCGGCGGAGGCCTGACCGCTGGAGCGGGCGGCGGCGAAGCCGCCGATGGTGGCCCACTCGTAGGACTGCGGGAAGTGGCCGAGGGTGAAGCCGTGTCCGGCGAGCAGGGCCTCGGCGTCCGGGGCCCGCAGGCCGGACTGGAGCGTGGCGGTGCGGGAGACCGGGTCGAGGGCGAGCAGCCGGTCCATGCGGCGCAGGTCCAGGGCGACGAACGGGCGCGGAGCGGGACCCCGTTCGGGGGCGAGGCCGCCGACGACGGAGGTGCCGCCGCCGAACGGGACGGCGGCCAGGTCATGGGCGGCGCAGGCGCGCAGCACGGCGAGCACGTCGTCGTGGCTCGCGGGCAGCACCACGGCCGCCGGGAGGTCGGTGACGTCGCCCTCGCGGATGCGCAGCAGATCGGGGGTGGACTTGCCGCGGGTGTGCCGGATGCGGGACTCGGCGTCGGCGCGGACGTGCTCCTCGCCGCCGGCCGCGTCCGCCAACGCCCGGCGGGCGGCGGTGGTGAGCGGCGGTTCGGGGACGGCGATCTCCGTGAGGGCGAGCGGTGCGGTGCCGCGGGGCTTGACGCCGAGCAGGTCGCGCAGCAGGGCGGTGACCGTCTCGGGCAGCGGTGCGGCCTTGGCCGGGTCGCCCCAGCCGCTCCACAGCATGTCCATCGCGTTGTTCCTCACCGGTCGACGTCAAGGGGCGTTACACTGTTACACATGACGCCTATTCGTCACAACGGTGCTGACGGGTCCGAGCGGCCCGGCGCCTCCGCAGCCACCGACACCCCGGGCGGGACGGCCCGCCCGGCCGGCGACCCCGTCCTCGACGCCGTGCGCGACTGCGTCCTGGCCGTCGGCGTCCGCCGGACGACCATGACGGACGTGGCCCGGCGCGCCGGGGTGTCCCGGATGACGCTGTACCGGCGCTGGCCGGACGTGCGGTCCCTGGTGGGCGATCTGATGACCCGGGAGTGGATCGGCGTGGCCACCGGGGCGATGCCCGAGCGCCGGCCGGGTGTGCCCACGCGGACGCTGATCGTGGACGGCCTGGTGGCCGGGGTGGCCGCGTTCCGCGCGCACCCGCTGTTCCGCAAGATCCTCGACGTCGACCCGGAACTGCTCCTCCCCTACGTGCTGGACCGGCGCGGCGCCAGCCAGGAGGCCCTGCTCGAACTGATCGCCGAGGGCCTCGGGGAGGGCCACGCCGACGGGTCGGTGCGCCCCGGGCAGCCCGCCCTGCAGGCACGGTCCCTGCTGCTGGTGGTGCAGTCCTTCACCCTGTCGCTGCGCACGATGACCGACGCGGACGACCCCGACCTGTCCGGCGAGGCCTTCCTCGCGGAACTGCGGACCATCCTGGAGAGGACCCTGACGCCATGAACTCCAGCAGCAGCCCCCTGGACGCGAGTGCACCGGACGAGCCGCCCGGCGCACACCCGGGGTCCTCGCTGACCGCCGCGCGCCGCTCCCGCGAACTGGCCCGGACGGTGGGCGGTGCCTCCGTCGACGTGCTGGTCGTCGGCCTGGGCGCGACCGGCGCGGGCGCCGCGCTGGACGCCGCCGCCCGAGGTCTGTCCGTCGCCGCGATCGACGCGCACGACCTCGCCTTCGGCACCTCGCGCTGGAGCTCCAAACTCATCCACGGCGGCCTGCGCTACCTCGCCTCGGCGCAGCTCGACGTGGCCCACGAGAGCGCGGTCGAACGCGGGGTGCTGATGGAGCGCACCGCGCCGCATCTGGTGGGTGCGCAGCCCTTCGTGCTGCCGCTGACCCCGCTGGTCTCCCGGGGCCAGGCCGCGCTGGCCTGGGCGGGCTTCCGCGCGGGCGACGGCCTGCGGCTGGCGGCGCGCACCGCCCGCGCCACCCTGCCCGCGCCGCGCCGGCTGTCCGTCGTGGAGACCCGCCATCTCGCGCCGGCCCTGCGCGGCAGCGGGCTGCGCGGCGGCCTGCTGTCCTGGGACGGCCGGCTCACCGACGACGCCCGGCTGGTCACCGCGCTCGCGCGGACGGCGGCGGCCCGCGGCGCGCGCGTCCTGACCCGGGTCCGCGCGCTGGAACTGACCGCCACCGGCGCCCGGGTACGCGACGAACTCACCGGCGAGGAGGGCGAGATCCGGGCCCGCGCCGTGATCAACGCCTCCGGGGTGTGGGCGGGCGGCCTGGTGGAGGGGGTGCGGATCCGGCCCTCGCGCGGCACGCACCTGGTGCTGCGCTCCGAGCGGCTGGGGCCGCTGCCCGCCGGGCTCCACATCCCGGTGCCCGGGGAGAGCAACCGTTTCGTCCTGGTGCTGCCGCAGGGCGACGGCCGGGTGTACGTGGGGCTCACCGACGAACCCGTCGAGGGGCCGGTGCCCGACGTCCCGGAGGTCCCGGAGACCGACATAGGCTTCCTGCTCGACGTCCTCGGGTCCGCACTGGACGTGCCGGTGCGCCGCGAGGACGTGGTGGGGGCCTTCGCGGGGCTGCGGCCGCTGCTGGACGCCACGCCCGAGGGCGCCGGCACGCCGCGGACCGCGGACGTCTCCCGCCGGCACGCGGTGCTCACCTCGGCGGACGGTGTGATCACCGTGGTCGGCGGCAAGCTCACCACCTACCGGCGCATGGCGGAAGACGCCGTTGACGCCGCCCTCACCGCGCGCGGACTGGCCGCGGGCCCCTCCCCCACGGCCGCCCTGCCGCTGGTCGGCGCGGCCTCGCCGCGGACGCTCGCCGCGCTCCAGGCGCCGCGCCGCCTGGTCCGCCGCTACGGCACCGAGGCGCCGTACGTCCACGCCCTGGGCGTCGGCGACCCGCGCCTCGGCGAACCCGTGCTCGACGGGCACCCCGTCACCCGGGCCGAACTGGTGTGGGCGGTGCGCCACGAGGGCGCGCTCGACGAGGCCGATCTGCTCGACCGGCGCACCCGCGTCGGCCTGGTCCCGGCCGACCGCGCCGCCGCACTGGACGCCGCGCGGGAGGCGTTGGGCGAGGTGCTGGGGTCGCGGTGACGGGGGGCGAGTAGGCCCGGGGAAGGCGAGTTCGGGTCCGTGCCGCCGTGCGCCGGGGCCGGTGCGCCCCGGGTCGCCCCGCTGTGCGACCGGCCGTGAGAGGCGTGCCCCGCTGCATCGCGGCCGATGCGGTCCGCACCGCTGCGCCGGGTCGCCGCACGACGGGAGCGGCTGTACCACGGGCCGGTGCGGCTGCCCGTAGTCAGGCCGCCAGTGCCGAGCCCCGCCCCAGGAGGTCCCGCAACTGGGCCCGGTGCAGGGCGGCGACCGGGGAGAGCAGGTCGGGGTGGCGCAGCAGCGCGGCGGCCGCGCGGTCGGTGTCGTCGGGGGCGAGCAGACGCCGGAACTCGACCGGCGGCCCCGCGGCGCCCGTACCGGTGAGCGCGGCCACCGCCCGGCCGGCCAGCTCCGGATCGGTGAGCAGACAGGCGGCCCAGCTGGCGACGACCTCGTCCACCCAGGTACGCCACGCGTACGTCTCCGGGTCGGCCACCCCGCCGCCGTCCGCGCCGGTGATCCAGTCCAGCCGCGCGGAGCCCCCCGGCCCCGCCATGCCCACCAGGGCGGCGTCCACGGGTGTCGGATAGCGCAGCCAGGCCGCGGCCGTGACAGCCTGGCGCGCCTGCATCTCGCACAGCACGGAGGCCAGCGCGCCGCCGGCGGCCGGATAGGCGCCGGTCAGCCACTGGGTGGTCGCCGCGATGAGGGGCGAGAGATCCGAGAGGTCTTCGAGCACTGGCGGGCCGTTCGAGCGTGTCGCGGGCACAGGGACGGCCAGCACCGTAGCCCGCGACCCGGGGACGGCAATATGACCCGGGCCTCCTTCGGGGCGTGGCCTCAGCCACACCCGCCGGGAGGCCCGGGCCGGTGCACGGAAGCGGGCCGGACCCGCGGTCGCGGGTCCAACCTGCGGAGGGGATCAGGCCCGCGGAGGGGGTCAGGCCTGTGCGGGGAAGCGTTCCCAGACGCGGTGGGCGCCCAGCAGGCGGACGACCTGCTCCAGGGTGGTGGTGCCGCTGTCGCCGACGATCACGCCGGGCGCGTCGGCGGGCACGCCGGCCGCCTCCAGCGCGGCCTCCGCGCCCTTCCACGCGCCGATCGCCTTGCCGTGCCGGAACGCCTCCGACAGCAGCAGCGCGACCCGCGGGTCGTACGTGGCCTGCTGGACGGTGGCGAGGCCGGACTTGGCGTCCCGGGCGCCGTAGGCGTCGGCGCCCACGCCCGGGGCGCCGGCCAGCAGGACGGCGTCGAACTCCACCGAACGGGCGGTGGCGTAGGTGCGCTGGACGGTCAGCGCGTCCGCGCCGTCGCCCACCTTGCCGCCGGTCGGCGCGACGACCAGGGGGACCATGCCCGCGGCGAGCACCGCGTCGCGTACGGCCCGCACGCCCTCCAGGTCGCCGTCGGGGCCGGTGACGATGCCGATGATCCTGCCGTCCGTGGGCCAGGTGTGACCGACCTGGGAGAGGGCGGGGCTCGGCTCGACGTCGGCGAGCGGCACGGTGGCCGAGGGCGCGGGGAGGCCGAGTCCGGCGGCCACCTCGGCGCACAGCTCGGGGTCGATGTTGGCCAGCACCTGGAGCCCGCGTTCCTTGATGGACTGCTCGTAGCACTTGCCGAGTTCGAAGGTGTAGGCGCCGATGATGTGCTCGCGCTCCACCGGGCTCATGCTCAGCCAGAACCGGCGGGGCTGGCTGAAGTGGTCGGCGAACGACTCGGGCGCCTCGCGGACCTTCTTGCCCTCCGGGACCGTCACCGGCGTCTCGATGTACGCCCCGGTGTCCGCGCCCGCGAGGAAGGGGCAGCCGCCGTCGAGGGAGTTGGGCCGGTAGGGCGCCACGCCCCGGTGCACGGCGGTCTGGTGGAAGCTGTCGCGCAGCATGTCGTTGACCGGCGCGTGCGGGCGGTTGATCGGGATCTGCGGGAAGTTGGGGCCGCCGAGCCGGGTGATCTGGGTGTCCAGGTAGGAGAACAGACGCCCGGCGAGCAGCGGGTCGTCGGTGATGTCGATGCCGGGCACGAGGTGGCCGACGTGGAAGGCGACCTGCTCGGTCTCCGCGAAGAAGTTGGAGGGGTTGCGGTTGAGGACGAGCTTGCCGATCGGCTGCACGGGGGCCAGCTCTTCGGGGACGATGTTCGTCGGGTCCAGCAGGTCGATGCCCTCGAAGGTCTGGTCGGGGGTGTCCGGGAAGGTCTGGATGCCGAACTCCCACTCGGGATAGGCGCCCGCCTCGATGGCGTCGGCGAGGTCCCGGCGGTGGAAGTCGGGGTCGACGCCGTTGATGATCTGGGCCTCCTCCCACACCAGGGAGTGCACGCCCAGCTTCGGCTTCCAGTGGAACTTCACCAGGGTGGTCTCGCCCGCCGCGTTGACGAGGCGGAAGGTGTGGACGCCGAAGCCCTCCATGGTGCGGAACGAGCGGGGGATGCCGCGGTCGGACATGTTCCACAGGGTGTGGTGGGTGGCCTCGGTGTGCAGGGTGACGAAGTCCCAGAAGGTGTCGTGGGCGCTCTGCGCCTGCGGGATCTCCCGGTCCGGATGCGGCTTGCCGGCGTGGATGACGTCGGGGAACTTGATGGCGTCCTGGATGAAGAAGACCGGGATGTTGTTACCGACCAGGTCGAAGACGCCCTCGCTGGTGTAGAACTTGGTCGCGAAGCCGCGGGTGTCGCGTACCGTGTCGGCGGAGCCGCGCGAGCCCAGCACGGTGGAGAACCGGACGAAGACCGGGGTCTCGACGTCCTCGGCGAGGAACGCGGCCTTGGTGACGGAGGCGGCGGTGCCGTAGCTCGTGAAGACGCCGTGCGCCGCGGAGCCGCGGGCGTGGACCACGCGCTCGGGGATGCGCTCGTGGTCGAAGTGCATGACCTTCTCGCGCAGATGGTGGTCCTGGAGGAGGACGGGGCCGCGGGGTCCCGCCTTGAGCGAGTGGTCGGTGTCGTACAGGCGGGTGCCCTGGGCGTTCGTCAGATAGGCGCCGCTCTGGGCCATCCGGGCCTGGTCGGCGCCGGTGGGCTGGCCGGTGGGCGAGACGGTGTCCGGGCCGGTCTGGTCCGGCTTGGGCGGCAGCGGCTCGCGGTACTCGGTCGGCTCCTCGACGGGCGGCGACTCGACGCCGGGCTTGCCGGGGATGCCCTCCTCGGGGCCCGCGGCGCCGCCACGCAGGGCGTCGGTGACCTTCTGGGCCGCCTGCTTGATGGGGTTGTCGTCGCTCATCAGTACCCGTTCCTCCGCTCCTGGCCGTACCGTCGTGTGCGGCTCGGCCGTGTGCTGTCCGGTTGCCGGTCGCCCTCGGCCGCGCCGGCGGTCACCGCTGCGCCCGTGCCGAGGGGAAAGTGGGAAAACTCGGGAAAGTGACCAGGGGAAAGTAGACAAATGAATAAAGCGCCATGAAAGGTCATCTACCCGGTCAATCTCTCATGGCGCGGGGGATGGCGCATGGGACGCGCGACGGCGGGGTGAACGCCGGACCGAGCCGTCACCTCACGCCGTCCCCTCACTTCACACCGCTCCGCTCGCTCCTCGACGCCCCGGCCGCCCCACCGCGTACCCAGCCGGGGGCGCTCAAGCCCTGTGGATTCCGCCTCCGTCAAGTGACCCGCCTGCGCGGGCGGGGAGAGGGCCCGTCCGCGGGGAGGGAGGGAGGGACAGGCGGCGGGCGCCCGCCGGGCGTGGGACGCCCACGGCTGTCGGTCGGGGCCGTGCGGCCGGTATGCGGCAGGCGTCACCCGGTCGGCGCGGGCCGCCCGCGGTTCCCGGCGGGGGCTGCCCGTCGTCGACGTGGGCGATGGGCCGAGGGCCCGTCGACCACGGCTCCACCCCCGGTCGGTCGGCCGATCTCCCCCCGTCGCCGTGCCGTGTCGATGCGGACGCGCCGGGTACCCGCCGGGCACACGAGGCGTCCGGGAGGTGCGGGGCCGGCGGTTGCGCGACCGGTGGGCGCCGTTCCGGGGCAGGTCCGGCGATGGGAGAGGGAATGGCACGCAACGGAGGCGACGCGGCTCCCGCTCGGCAGGCGGAGCCTGCCGGCCTTCGTCTGGCGGCGGACGGGACGGGCGAGGCCTCCTGTCAGGGGGCGCCCCCGCGGGGACGGCAGCTGCCCCGCGACCGCAACCAGGCGATCCTGGAGGCGGCCAAACAGGTCGGCGCGCTCCTGAAGCGGAAGGGCCACGCCTTCGCGCTGGCCGGCAGTGTGGCCGCCTACGCGCACGGCGGCAGCGAGAACCTCCAGCACGACGCCGACTTCTGCGTGCGCCGCGAGGACGCCGAAGCGGTGGCGCGGACCCTGCGGGAGGGCGGTCTGACCGTCTACACCCCGCCGGAGGACTGGCTGATCAAGGCCAAGTGCTTCGACCAGGACATCGACATCATCTTCGAGCTGGCCCACCAGCCGGTGACCCGGGAGATGCTGGAGCGCGCCGAGGAACTGCCGGTGGACTCCGTGCGGATGCCCGTGCTGGCCCCCACCGATCTGCTGTGGGGTCTGATCGCGGCGTTCTCCGAACACCACTGCGACTTCGGGGCCGTGCTGCCGATCGCCCGCGCGCTGCGCGAGAAGGTCGACTGGGAGCGGGTGCGGGCGGCCTGCGGCGACGAGCCGATGCCCGCCGCGTTCTTCTTCCTCCTCGAACGCCTGAACGTCATCACCCCGCACGGGCGTCCGTGAGAGGCCCGAGCATCCGTAGGAGGAGCAGCGTCATGAACCACCACGGCCAGGAGCAGGCACCCGGCGCCCCGGCCGCCGGGAACGACGCGGGGACCAACCTGGAGTACCGCGTCGCCCATCTGAGGGAACGGATCGCCGGCGGCCCCCTGGGCGAGCTGGGGGTGCGGCTGGAGGTGCGCGGCGAGACGGTGCTGCTGACCGGGACGGTCCCCTCGGCGCGGTGCCGCGACGACATCTGCGGCCTCGTCGCCGGCGAGCTGACCGGGCACCAGGTCCACTGCGACATCGTCGTCGCCGACGCCACCAGCCCCGACCACGCGGAGGACCTCGCATGATCCGGATAGCAGCCGTCGGGGACATCCATATGGCGCCCGAGACCCGGGGCACGCTCCGGCCCGCCTTCGAGACCCTGCCCGAACTCGCCGACGTCCTGCTGCTGGCCGGGGACCTCACCCGGCACGGAACCCCCGAGGAGGCCCGGGTGGTGGCGGACGAGATACGGGACGTGGGCGTGCCGGTCGTGGCGGTGCTCGGCAACCACGACCACCACGACGACCGGCCCGAGGAGGTCACCGCGATCCTGGAGGACGCGGGCGCACAGGTGCTGGAGGGGCGCGGGACCGTCGTGCGGTGCGGCGACGCACGGGTCGGCGTGGCCGGTACGAAGGGGTTCGGCGGGGGCTTCATGGGACGCTGCGCGGGCGAGTTCGGCGAGCCGCTGATGAAGGAGTTCGTCCGGTACACCCGCCGCTGCGCCGACGGGCTGCGCACGGCGCTGGAGGAGCTGGACGGCCAGGGGTGTGACGCGCGGATCGCGCTGACCCACTACTCCCCCGTCCCCGAGACGCTGGCCGGCGAGCCGCTGGAGATCTATCCGTTCCTCGGCAGCTACCTGCTGGCCGAGGCGGTCGACACGGCGGGCGCGGACCTCGCCGTCCACGGCCACGCGCACTCCGGCACGGAGAACGGCATGACCAACGGCGGCGTACGGGTGCGGAACGTGGCACAGCCGGTCATCGGACGGGCCTTCCACATCTACCACCTGCACGAGCGGGAGCCGGTGCCCACGGGGGCGGGCGGCGAGCGGAACGGCTGACCGGGCGCCGCACCGGGCGCGCCCCGGCCACCGGGTGGGCCGGAAGTGACCGGTGCACGGCGGCGGGGCGCCACCGGCTCGGGCGGGGCCGCCTACCCTGGGGTCCGTGCACATCTGTTTCGTCTGCAGCGGGAACATCTGCCGGTCGCCGTCCGGGGCGCTGGTCCTCGCCGAGCGGCTGCGCCGAGCCGGTCTGGACGGGGCGGTGCGGGTCACCAGCGCCGGCATCGGGCCCTGGCACATCGGGGAGCCCATCGACGAGCGGGCCGGTGCGGCCCTGGCCCGGCACGGCTATCCGGTGGAGCACGTGGCCGTGCAGGTCGGCGCCGAGCATCTGGACGCCGACCTGTTCCTGGCGATGGACGCCGGCCACGAGAAGGCGCTGCGGCGTCTCGTGGCCGACCCGTCCAGGGTCCGGCTGCTGCGCTCCTTCGACCCGGCGGCCACCGGCGACCTGGACGTGCCCGACCCGTACTACGGCGGCCCGGAGGGGTTCGACGAGGTGCTGGCCATGGTCGAGGCCGCGATGCCCGGCCTGCTGGCCTGGGTGCGCGAGCGCCTGCCGTCATGACGGACGACCCCCGGGACGACGGCGGTGAGGCCGGGCCGGACGCGGACCGGGCCGGTACGCCCCGGTCCGCGGGCCGCCTGCCGGGCGGCGACGACACCGGGGCCCACCATGGCGGAAGCCATCCCGGCGGGAGGCACCCCGACATGTCCCACGACGACGCCCCCGGCGCCGCCGCCTCCCGGCTGACCGGCCGTGCGGCGGTCGCCGAGCGCCGGCTGTCCGCCGCCCTCGCCGAAGTGACGCTCGACGGCGGGCAGGTGGTGATGGTCAAGCGCGGCGACGCACCCGGCGCCGTGCGCGCGGAGGCGGCCGGGCTGGCCTGGCTCGCCGAGGCCGGCGCCGTACGCGTCCCCTCGGTGCGCGGCCACGACGCGCACCGCCTGGTGATCGACCGGGTCGCCGAGGGGCGGCCCGACGCACGGGCCGCGCTCCGGTTCGGCCGGGACCTTGCGGCGCTCCACGCGGCGGGGGCCCGGGCGTTCGGCACTCCGCCGCCCGGCGGCCCGCGGGAGGCGTACATCGGCCGCGCCCCCATGCGCAACGTGCCCGGTGACGACTGGCCCTCCTGGTACGCCGAGCACCGGGTGCTGCCCTATCTGCGACGGGCGGTGGACAAGGGCGTCCTGCGTCCGGCCGAGGCGGCGGTGATCGAGGGCGTGCTGGAGCGGCTGCCGGGCCTGGCGGGTCCCGCCGAGCCGCCCGCCCGGCTGCACGGCGACCTGTGGAACGGCAACGTGCTGTGGGGCGCGGACGGCCGGGTGTGGCTGATCGACCCCGCCGCGCACGGCGGCCACCGGGAGACCGACCTGGCGATGCTCCACCTGTTCGGCTGCCCGCGCCTGGACCGGGTGCTGGCCGGCTACCAGGAGGCGGCGCCGCTCGCCGACGGCTGGCGCGACCGAATCGGCCTGCACCAGCTCTTCCCCCTGCTGGTCCACACGGTGCTGTTCGGCCGCGGCTACGCCGAACGGGCGCTCACCGCGGCCCGCGGCGCGCCCGCGTGACGCGCGCCGCCCCACCGGTGCGGTACACGGCGGCGGGCGGCGCGGTCGCACGGCGGGGTGGCCGTCACCGCGCACACACGCCGAGTGGGTCCGCGCCCACCGGCGCCGGCGGCTCACAGGTGGGGGCGGTGGCCGCGTTCCTGGCGGGGGATGCGGTGGTGGCCCCTCCCAGCGCGCGGTCAGGCCCAGGAGCCTGCGGCGTGTCACCTCGGCAGGGGATGCCCTTCTTGCGCGGACGAAGCTCTCGCACGGGCCGGTCCGCGCGCCGGAGCGGAACGGACCGCCGACCCACTCCCCGGCCGCCGCGCCGGACGCCGTCAGGGACCGGGAGTGAACAAGTGACCAACGCCTGGGGCCGAGGTGCCCACCCCATGACCGTGGCCACCGGGCCGTCAGCCGGCCGTCGCCCCGCCGTGCGAAGAGGGTGGCTGCTGCGCACAACACCAGCGCGGTGGGGCCATGTTGTGTACCGGTTTGGTCAACGAGTGGCACTGGCGCCCCAGATATCGCCCGGGAAGGTGCCGCCCGTGGTAGGAAATACCGCGAAACAGGCATGCCGGCGTACCACCGGGTGCGCCACCGGTCATGCCGCGCCGGCCCTTCGGGGCCGCAGGGGGAAAGGTGTCACCGCAGTGAACCGCACACGCACAACCGCCGCCGTCCTGGCCGCAGTCGGGGCCGTCACCGCCGCTCAGCTGGGTCTCGCCGGGACCGCCTCCGCGTCGACCGCCGCACCGCGGAGTTCGGGCTGCCCGGTCAACATCGTCTACCCGTCCCGCTTCTACGTCGACCACAACGGCTGGGTGACCAACGGGGGTCTGTACTTCGGCATCAAGAGCAAGACGAGCAAGAGCTTCCGGAAGGTCACCTTCACGGTCACCAACTCGAAGAACATCCGCTTCGGCACGGCGAAGGCGACCGGCGGCGGGATCAGCCACCGCACCTCCACGACCGTCTCCGTCTCCACCTCCACCTTCAGGGGCAAGGCGAGTCTCGGCTTCCGGGTCCGCACCCACCTGCTCAACACCCGCAGCTACCAGCTGAAGCTCACGCTGCACGGCTCCGGCTGGAGCTGCGCGGTCAACCAGGGCACGTGGGGCGCGTGACCGCAGGGCCGCACCTTCGCTCCTGACCGCCGCAGCGCGCGGCGCCGGCGCCCCGGCCCTCCCGGCCGGGGCGCCGGCGCGTCCGCGACCTCCCCCGCCGCCGCGCCCCCGTGCGCGCGCTCCGGCGCGCGTGGGCATCATGATCGGCTTGCGGGGTATCGCACGGTGAGCGGGGTACGCTGCGGGTGCCGGAGACTGAGGGCGACGTCACCCTTGCAGGAGACTGGGAGAAGGGTGGTGCGAACGGATGGACTGGCGTGAGTTCGCCGAACAGATGGCGCAGCTCGCCCGGCGTCTGCTGGCCCAGGACTCGCCCCAGGCGACCCTCGAGGAGATCGTCTCGGCGGCGGTCGAGCTGATCGACGGCTGCGAGGCCGCCGGCATCCTCGCCGTGCGCAAGGGCCGGGCGGTGAGCCTGGCGGTGAGCGGGGACATGGTCGAGGAGTCCGACCGGTTGCAGGGCGAGCTCGGCGAGGGTCCGTGCTTCGACGCCGCCCGCCGGGTGGACGACGACCGGATGTTCCGCATCAGCGACATGACCAAACCCCAGCCCGCCTGGCCGCGGTACGCGCCGGCCGCCCGCGACCTGGGGATCGGCAGCATGATGGGCTTCCTGCTGTACACCGAGGACCAGGACTTCGGCGCGCTGGACTGCTACTCCACCCGGCCCGGCGCGTTCACCCCCGAGAGCGAGACGGCCGGCTGGCTGCTGGCCTCGCACGCCGCGGTGGCGGTGGCCAGCGCCCGCACCGTCGACCAGCTCGAACACGCCCTGGAGACCCGGCACGCCATCGGCGAGGCCATGGGCATACTGCGTGAACGGCACCGGCTGAGCGAGGACGACGCGTTCGCGGTGCTGCGCCGCATCTCCCAGCACCACAATGTCAAGCTCCGCGACGTCGCCCAGAACATCCGCGAGAAGCGGCCCGAGAAGCCCTGACGGACGGCCCGCCGGATGTCCGCCGCCGTGCCGGGTGCGCCGCCGGGACATCGGGGCGCGTTCTTGCCGTGTCGTGCTCGTGTCGGCGCGGGGACGAGGCGGGGCCGACGACGAGCGAGGAAGCGGACGCGACGGCGGCGCGGCCGCCACCACGGGCAGTCACACGGCGCGGTCAAGGCGTTCGCGCTCGGCGACCGGCCGCCAGAGGAGGTGATGAACGGCCACGACCGGCCGCTGATCGATCTCGCCCCGGGGCAGTTCTCGAGCTGTTGCTCTCTGCGGCCGGACCCGGCGACCGGGGTGGGCCGGGCGGCCGGGCCGGGCATCCGCTGCCGCTGCCTCGTCACCCGGACGGCCGAACCGAGGTCTGCGACCCGCCCGGCGGCGCCGTCCTCGGGGCGGACGACACCGCCCGCCATCCGGTGGGCGGGCCGCGGCTGGAGCCGGGCGCGATCCCGGTCTGTACACCGACGGGCTCGTGGAGCGGCCCGGGTGGACATCGACGAGGGCATCACCGCCCTGCGCAGGGCGCCGGCGCAGGTGGGCGCGGAGGCCGCGCGGTGTGCCGGACCGTCGCCGGCCCGCGTCGCCGCCGACCGGCTGACCGCGACGGCCCGGCACACCGCGGACCGGCCCGCCGGCATCGCGCTCCTGTAGGCCCTGCGCCGCCCGGGCCCGCACGACGGCACCGGCGACGGGTGAGGTGGGCACGACTCACGCGGGTCCGGAGGTGAGCGGGACTCGCTCGGGTCCGGCCAACATCCCGTCAAGAGGCTGTGACGCCCCTCGCCTCATCAGGCCCGGCAGTGTAGACATGGCATCATGGTCCGACTTCCGGGTCGAACCGGCCCCCGGCCGTCCCGCCCGCCCACCGGCCGGCGCCTGGAGCACGCTCCCGGCCCGGCCCGGCGGGCGCGTGAACGCGCCGAGCGCGGCCGGTCCGAGGCCGGCCGGTCCACGCGGTTCAGATCCGCGCTGCGCGGGCGCAGCGTCGCCGGACAGGTGTTCGTGCTCCAGGTCGTCATCGTGCTGCTGCTCGTGGTGGCGGCGGTGGTGGCGCTGGTGCTCCAGGTGCGGCACGACACCACCGCCGAGGCCCGCAACCGCTCACTCGCGGTCGCCGAGACGTTCGCCAACGCGCCGGGCACCCGCGAGGCCCTCGCCGCCCCGGACCCGACGACGATCCTCCAGCCGCGGGCCGAGGCCGCCCGCGAGGCGGCCCACGTCGACTTCATCGTCGTGATGAACACCGACGGCGTCCGCTACACGCACCCGGTGCCGGACCGCATCGGCAAGAAGTTCGTCGGCGACATCGGGCCCGCGGTGCGCGGCGGCACGGTCGTCGAGGAGGTCAACGGCACGATAGGGCGGCTGGTGCAGGCGGTGGTGCCCGTCCAGGCGCCCGGCGGCAAGGTGGAGGGGCTGGTCGCGGCCGGTATCACCACCCACAACGTGGGCGGCCTCGCCGACCGGCAGCTGCCCGTCGTGCTGGGGGCGGCCGGGGTGGGTCTCGTCCTGGCCACGGCGGGGACGGCGCTGGTCAGCCGGCGGCTGCTGCGGCAGACCCACGGCCTGGGGCCGGGCGAGATGACCCGGATGTACGAGCACCACGACGCGGTGCTGCACTCGGTCCGGGAGGGCGTGATCATCATCGGTGAGGAGGGCCGGCTGCTGCTCGCCAACGACGAGGCGCACCGTCTGCTCGATCTGCCGGCGGACGCCGAGGGCCGCGACGTGCGCGATCTCGGCCTCGATGCGGCCACCGCCGATCTGCTGGCCTCCGGAGTGACGGTCACCGACGAGCTGCACCCGGTGGGCGAACGGCTGCTGGCGGTCAACCAGCGCCCCACCGACCTGGACGGCGGTCCCTCGGGCAGCGTGGCCACCCTGCGCGACTCCACGGAGCTGCGCGCCCTGGCCGGCCGCGCCGAGCTGGCCCGGGAGCGCCTGAGCCTGCTCTACGACGCCGGGGTGGGCGTCGGCACCACCCTGGACGTGACCCGGACCGCCCAGGAGCTGGCCGAGGTGGCCGTGCCCCGGTTCGCCGACTTCGTCACCGTGGACCTGTACGACGCGGTGCTGCGCGGCGAGGACCCGGAGCCGGGCGCGGCCCTGCGCCGCACGGCCGTCGGCGGGATCAGGGACGACGCCCCTCTGTACCCGGTGGGCCGGCAGTTCCGGTTCGTCGACACCTCTCCGCAGGCCGTCGCTCTGCGCACCCGCAGAGCGGTCCTCGAGCCGCGTCTGGAGACGGCGACGGGCTGGCTGGCGCAGGACCCCGAGCGCACCGCGCGGATCGTGGCGTACGGCATCCACACGCTGATCACGGTGCCGGTGCGGGCCGGGACGGTGGTGCTGGGGCTGGTCGACTTCTGGCGCTCCGAGAGGCCCGAGCCGTTCGACACCGAGGAGCTGGCGCTGGCCGAGGAGCTGGTGGCGCGGGCCGCGGTCTCCATCGACAACGCCCGCCGCTACACCCGCGAGCACGGCATGGCGGTCACGTTGCAGCGCAGTCTGCTGCCGCGCCGGCTGCCCGAGCAGAGCGCGCTGGACATCGCCTACCGGTATCTGCCGGCGCAGTCGGGCGTGGGCGGCGACTGGTTCGACGTGCTGCCGCTGTCCGGGGCGCGCGTGGCGCTGGTGGTCGGCGACGTGGTGGGCCACGGGCTGCACGCGGCGGCCACGATGGGCCGGCTGCGGACCGCGGTGCACAACTTCTCCGCCCTGGACCTGGCGCCGGACGAGCTGCTGGGGCTGCTGGACGAGCTGGTCGGCCGGATCGACCAGGACGAGCCGGGAGACGGGCCGGGTGCGCCGGTGATCGGGGCGACCTGTCTGTACGCGGTCTACGATCCGGTCTCCCGGCGGTGCGCCGTCGCCCGGGCCGGTCATCCGCCGCCCGCCGTGATCGCGCCCGGCGGCGATGTGACGTTCGCGGAGGTGCCCGCCGGGCCGCCACTGGGCCTCGGCGGTCTGCCGTTCGAGACGGCCGAGCTGGAGCTGCCCGAGGGCAGCCGGCTCGTCCTGTACACGGACGGGCTGGTGGAGGACCGGCAGCGGGACATCGACACCGGTCTGGCGGAGCTGCGCGCGGCGCTGGCCTCGGCCGGTCCCTCGCCCGAGGAGACGTGCCGTGCGGTGCTGGACGCCCGGCAGCCGTTCCGGCCGGTGGACGACGTGGCGCTGCTGGTCGCCCGCACCCGGGCGCTGGCCGCCGACCGGATCGCCGAGTGGGAGGTGCCGTCGGACCCGGCGGCCGTGGGCGAGGTGCGCGCCGCGGTGACCGCGCAGCTGGCGCGGTGGGGGCTGGACGAGCTGGCGTTCACCACGGAGCTGATCCTCAGCGAGCTGGTCACCAACGCGATCCGCTACGGCGCGGCGCCGATCCGGGTGCGGATGCTGCGCGACCGCGTCCTCATCTGCGAGGTGTTCGACAGCGGCAGCACCTCGCCGCATCTGCGGTACGCGGCGGCCACCGACGAGGGCGGCCGGGGCCTGTTCCTGGTGGCGCAGCTCGCCGAGCGGTGGGGTACGCGCTACACGGCGACGGGAAAGGTCATCTGGGCCGAGCAGCCGCTGCCCTGACCCGGCCGGGCCGCTCCCCCGCGGCCCTTCCGTACGTTTCTACGAATTCGGCGTTCGACCGGTGACCACACGTTCGACTTTCTGGTAGGAAACCTTCCTATCAGTTGGTCGCATATCCGCAGGCGCGGCCAACTACCCTCCCCCCACTCGCCCTTGGAGTCCCCATGGTGCATCCGAACTTCCGTGCGGCTGCCGTGCCCGGCATCCCCCGCCGTACCGTCCTCGCCCTCCTCGGCGCCGCCGTGGCCGCCGTCCCGCTGCTCGACGCCGCGGGCGCGGCGGCGGCCCCGGCCGCCGGGCCGGGCCTGGACGACCCGGCCAAGAAGGAGATCGCCATGCAGTTGGTGTCGAGCGCGGAGAACTCCTCGCTCGACTGGAAGGCGCAGTACAAGTACATCGAGGACATCGGCGACGGCCGCGGCTACACCGCCGGCATCATCGGCTTCTGCTCCGGCACCGGCGACATGCTCGACCTGGTCCAGCTCTACACCGACCGCAAGAGCGGCAACGTGCTCGCCAAGTACCTCCCGGCGCTGCGCCGGGTCGACGGCACCGACTCGCACGCCGGGCTGGACCCCGACTTCCCCAGGGACTGGCGCACGGCCGCCAAGGACACCGTGTTCCAGCAGGCCCAGAACGACGAACGCGACCGCGTCTACTTCGGCCCGGCCGTCGCCCAGGGCAAGGCGGACGGGCTGCGCGCGCTCGGCCAGTTCGCCTACTACGACGCCATCGTGATGCACGGCGACGGCGACGACGCCACCAGCTTCCGCAGCATCCGCAAGCGCGCGCTGCGCACCGCGAAGCCGCCGGCCCAGGGCGGCGACGAGGCGGCGTACCTGAACGCCTTCCTCGACGCGCGGGTGTGGGCGATGAAGCAGGAGGAGGCCCACAGCGACACCAGCCGGGTCGACACCGAGCAGCGGGTCTTCCTGCGCAACGGCAACCTCGACCTCAACCCGCCGCTGGACTGGAAGGTGTACGGCGACCCGTACCACATCGGCTGATCGCCGCCGCGGACCGCGCGCCCGGGTCAGCCGAGCGCGCGGTCCAGGTTGTACGCGGCGCTGATCAGCGACAGGTGCGTGAACGCCTGCGGGAAGTTGCCCTGCTGCTCGCCGGTGCGCCCGATCTCCTCGGCGTACAGGCCGAGATGGTTGCCGTAGGTGAGCATCTTCTCGAAGGCGAGACGGGCCTCGTCCAGGCGGCCGGCCCGGGTGAGGGCCTCCACGTACCAGAACGAGCAGATGGAGAACGTGCCCTCGTCGCCGCGCAGTCCGTCGGGACTGCTCGTCGGGTCGTAGCGGTAGACGAGGGAGTCGGAGACCAGGTCGTCGGTGAGCGCGTCCAGGGTGGCCAGCCACTTGGGGTCGGTGGGGGCGATGAACTTGGCCAGCGGCATCATCAGCACGGCCGCGTCCAGCACGTCGCCGCCCTCGTACTGGACGAACGCCCGCCGCTCGGCCGACCAGCCGCGGTCCATGACCCGGCGGTAGATCGCGTCCCGGCTCTGCCGCCAGCGCGGCAGGTCGGCGGGCAGACCGCGGCGGTTGGCCAGCCGGATGGCGCGCTCCACGGCGACCCAGCACATCAGCCGCGAGTACAGGAAGTTCCTGCGGCCGCCGCGGGTCTCCCACACGCCCTCGTCGGGCTGGTCCCAGTTGTCGCACACCCAGTCGACCAGGGCGCACACGTCGTCCCACTGGGCGCTGGAGATCGGCTCGGCCCATTTGTCGTAGAGGTAGATGGAGTCGATCAGCGCGCCGTAGATGTCCAGCTGGAGCTGGTCGGCGGCGGCGTTGCCGACCCGCACCGGGGCGGAGCCGCGGTGCCCGGTGAGGTGGCCGAGTTCGCGCTCGGGCAGCTCGGTGCGGCCGTCGATGCCGTACATGACCTGCAACGGGCCGGTGGCCCTGCCGTCGCCGGGGCTGATGTGCAGGGTCAAAAAGCGCATGAAGGCGGCCGCCTCGCCCGTGAAGCCGAGCCGCAGCAGCGCGTAGACGGCGAACGCGGCGTCGCGCACCCACACGTAGCGGTAGTCCCAGTTGCGCTCGCCGCCGAGGCGTTCGGGCAGGCTCGTGGTGGGCGCGGCGACGATGGCGCCGGTCGGGGCGTAGGTGAGGAGCTTCAGGGTGAGCGCGGAGCGGTGCACCATCTCGCGCCAGCGACCCCGGTAGCGGGACTGCGCGAGCCAGCGCCGCCAGTAGGCCACGGTGGCCGCGAACTGCTCGTCGGCCTCGGTGCAGGCGCAGCGGCGCGGGGCCACCTCGCCGCCGACCTGGTCGAGGGCGAAGACGGCCGACTCGCCCTCGGCGAGCTTGAACTCCGCCGTCACGTCAGGGCCGTCCGCCTCCAGCTGCACGGTCGCGGTGAGGGCGAGGGACAGCGACGCCGACTCGAACAGGATCAGCCGGCCCTCGGCGCGCACCGTGTGCGGGTCGGCGCCGTAGTTGAAACGGGGCGCGATCCTGGCGCGGAACGGCAGGGTGCCGCGTACGCACACCACCCGCCGGATCAGCCGGTGCCGTTCGGCCTCCCCCGCCCCGGCGTCGGTCACCGGCATGAAGTCCTGCACCTCGCCGACGCCGTCCTCGGTGAAGAACCGGGTGATCAGCACGTTGGTGTCGGGGAAGTAGAACTGCTTGGTGCGGGCCGCCTGGGCCGCGGCCAGTTCGAAGCGGCCGCCGCGCTCGGCGTCGAGGACGGCGGCGAAGACGCTGGGGGCGTCGAAGGCGGGCGGGCAGTACCAGTCGATGGTGCCGTCGGTGCCGACGAGGGCGACGGTGCGCAGATCGCCGATCAGGCCGTGGTCGGCGATGGGCACGCAGTCGGCGACGGGCTGCGGGCTGGCGGTGTCGGCCATGGCGGCGGCCTCCCTGATCGGGGCGCGCGGGTGGCGCGCGGTGCGTCCCGCCGCCCGGCCTTCCGGGTCCTTCCAGCTTAGGAGCACATCGGGGCGGGGGCGGGGTCCGGCGGTTTTCCCGGGCCGCGGTCAGGTACCCCTACTGGCACAGCGGGCCGGGACCTGCCCGGCCCGGCACGCGGGGCCCTTCCGGATGCAGGGTGCGGCGCGGCGGGCAATGGTGGGAGAAGGTCCCGGTCCCGCAGCACGGGCGCGCAGTCCGCACCCGGTCGGGGACCCGGCCGGACCCGAGGAGGACACATGTCGACGTCGCAACCCGAAGCATCCCGTTCGTCCGGGAACGCCTGCACGCCGGACGAGCTGCTGCACGCCCGTACCGGCACCGAAGTGACGGCGGAGGACGTGGTGCTGGCCGCCGGCCGGGACATCACGCCGCGCAACCTGGAGTGGGCCAAGCGCAAGATCGAGGCGGAGGGCCCGGCCGCGCTGGACAAGCTGCTGCCCTGACCGGCGGCGGACCCGACGCGGCCCGCCGTCACGGAGGGACCGGAACCCGGCGCGGGTCCCGGTCCCTCCGGCGTGCGGCCCCGGTGGGCGCCCTCGTCAGACGTCGTCCGGCGTGCGGCCTCGGTAGGCGTCGTCGGGCAGCGCGGCGTCGTCCTCGACGACGTGCACGGCGGCCTCCTCCGCGCTCGCGGCCCCCGCGTCGATGCCCTTGTCGGCGGCGATCTCGTCCTTGGTGGTGTCGGGGTGCGCGCCCTCGTCCGGCGCCACCAGCCGCCCGGCGCGGTCCGTGCCCGCCTCGGGGTCGACGGGCTCACCCTCGCCGCCGGGCAGGTCGCCCACGCCGTCGCCCTCCGGCTCGCGCACGTCGGGGCGCTCCTGGGCCAGGCGCTGGTCGAGGGTCTCGCCCTCGTGCTGTTCGGCCGCCGTGGTGCCGTACTTGTCGACGCCGAGCGGCTTCTCGGGCGGGGAGTACCCCTCGTCGAGGGTGTCGTCGTAGGTCCGCTCGTCCACCGCGTCCTGCATGTCCAGCGGCGCGGCGTCCTCCTGCTCCTCGTTGCTCCCGGTGGGCTGGTAGGCGTCGTCGGCCATGGGATCGGTGCTCACGGGTCCTCCCTCGCGGCGGTCGGTGTCTCGTCGTGCCGTGATCCGCGTTTCCCGCCGGGGCCCGTCCAATCACTTCGCCGCCGAATCGGGGGTACACCAGGTCAGGACTGCCATGGGCTCCCCTGGGCTCCCCCGCCGGACACCGGGCCGGGCCGCGGCCCGCCGGTTCACCCGCCGGGGGTGGTCACGGGGGCGCACGGCGGTCGTTGTCCCAAGCAGGTCCCCCGGACGTTCGTGGACGGTCCACGGGCGCGGAGCGCAGGCGCAGGAGGCGCGGATGGTCCCAGTCCTCGCGGGCTCGTGGTGCGGCGGCTCCCGTCGCGCGGTCGCGGCGGGGCCGCCTCGGCCGCCCTTCCCCACGCCCCGGCCGCCGTGGGCGCCGTGAGCCGCCGGGACGCCGCCGGGCGCGCGGCTCTCGTGGGATGCGGCGCCTGGGCCGCGTTCGCCGTCGTCGGCGTGGTCGCCGCCGGGGGCGACGGCGCGCCTCTGCCGGTCGACCGGGGCCTGCTGTCCTGGTCCCTCGGCCACCGGCCCGAGGTGGCGCTCGCCGTGGCCCGGGGCCTGACCGCGACGGGGACGGGCGCGGTGCCGTACGTACTCGTCGTGCTGGCCGGGGTGCTCCTCGGGCGTACGCCGCGCCTGCGGGCGGTCGCGGCGGGACTCGGGGTCGTGTGCCTCGCCGCGGGCCAGATGGTGCGCTACGGCCTGATGGAGCTGGCCGCCCGGCCGCGCCCGCCGCGGCTGGACTGGGCGACGGCCGCCTCCGGCTGGTCGTTCCCGTCCGGGCACACCAGCACGTCCGCGCTCACCGCCGGTCTGCTGATCGCCGCCACGCTGCTGCGCGGCCCGCGCGGCCGGACCGCGTTGTGCGTGGTCGCGGGCTGCTGGGGCGTGCTGGTGGGGCTGACCCGGGTGTACCTCGGGGTGCACTGGTTCACCGACGTGATCGGCGGCTGGCTGTACGCCGCGGGGTGGCTGGCGGTGTGTCTGTACGCGGCGGTGCGGTGGCTGCCTCCGGACGTCCTGGACGGGCTGTCGGGGAAGGAGGTGGCCGCCGGCAAGCCGCCGGGCGGTGCGGAGCGGTCGTACTCCGCACGGCGCGCACGCCCGCCGGCCTGACGCCCGCCCGTCGGCACGACGTGTGCCGGGGCGGTCCGACGCGAGGACCGGGGCGTGTCGGGAGAGTCCCGTCGTCCGCCCGAAGGGCGGGGCCCGCGGCGTCCGGTGCGGTGCGTCGCAAGGCGGAGGGTCGTCAGCGCACTGGGCGGACGCGGACGGCCCCGACAACGCGGCCAGGCGCTGCGCCGGGCGCCGCGGGCCGATCGGGACTTTCGCGACACGCCCCGCGCCTGGTCAGAGCGCCCGGCGACGGATCAGCGCCCCGAGGACCAGCAGGCCGGGGACGAGGGGCAGCCAGACCGTCAGGAGGCGGTAGCCGAGGACGGTGGAGGCGGCCCCGGAGCCCGGCGCCCCGGCGGTGGTGAGGGCGAAGGCCAGCGCGGCGTCCAGCGAGCCGAGACCGCCCGGGGTGGGCAGCAGGGCGGCGGCGCTGCTCGCGGCGAGGTAGAGCAGGGCCACCCGGGGCGCCTCGATCGGCAGCCGGACGGCCTGCGCGACGGCGACCACCACCAGGCAGTGCGCCGCCGCGAAGGCGAGCGATCCGCCCCACAGGGCGGCGGCCCGGTGCGGCCGGGAGTGCACGGCCCGCACGTCCGCCAGCACCGTGCCGAACACGCGCCCGCAGCGGGACCGCAGCGGGCCGCGCAGCAGCACGGTCAGTGCCATGACGGCGGCCAGGCCCCCGGCCACGGCCGTCACGGGCACATGCGGGACGCGCAGGACGCCGGGGCAGACGACGGCGAGCACCGCGATCAGGACGGCGCGGGCGAGCACCCCGGCCGCGGCCTTGACCGCGAGGGCGCTCGCCGAACGGCAGGCGGGCAGCCCGCAGCGCATCAGGAAGCGCAGATTGACCGCGCCGGCCCCGAGCCCCGCGGGCAGGACGTGGTTGGCGGCGGAGGCGGCGAACTGTGCGGCCAGCAGCCGCCCGCCGGGCAGCCGCTCGGCGACCGCGCCCTGCTGGGCGAGGGCCGCGCAGCACCAGGTGGCGACGGCCGCCGCAGCGCCCACCAGCAGCCAGCCCTGGTCGGCGACGGCGAGCCGGTCCACGCCGCTCGCCACCACGGGCCAGTGCCGGCCGCCGAGGTAGGCGGCGCACAGCAGCACGGCGAGCAGGGCGCCGGTGTGCCACCAGGCGCGGCGGCGGGTGACGGGGGCGGCGGCGACCGGCGGGGACGTGGTCATCGTCCGGCGCCCTTCCGCGCCGCCGGCGCGACGTACAGGCGCAGGTCGCCGAACGGGTGGACGGGCCAGGACCGGGCGTAGCCGGGTGGGGAGCCCTGGGCGGCGACGAGGGCGGCCACGGGCTGCCGCCGGGCGGTCTCCTCGATGGCCGCCCGGGTGGTGTTGGCGTTGTGCCCCTCGGTCGCGGCCGAGGCGCAGCCGGTGTAGAAGGCGATGGGGATGGCGTTGTCGCCGGTGAGCAGGCAGGGCGGGCGGACACCGAGGCGGTGCAGTTCGGCCGCGGTGCGGTCCCAGTCGCGGTGGGCGGCGGCGGTGCGGTCCACGGTGCGGGTCAGGACGGCGTACTGGACCGCGAGGTGCGTGGCGAGGCCGGCGGCGGCCAGCCCGGCGGCGACGGGGCGCCAGGCGCCGTCCGCTCTCCTGACGAGACGGGTCAGGGCGAGGGCCGCCGGGAGGGCGAGCAGGGCGTAGGCGGGCAGCAGGAAGCGGGGGGCCGCGTACCCGATGAGGAACAGGTAGGGGACGGCGGCCGTGGCCGCGCAGGCCGCGGCGACCCCGGCGGGCGAGGTGCGGCCGGCCCGCCGGGCGAGGACGACGCCGAGCACGGCGAGTGCCGGCAGGACGAACCACCAGGCGGTGATCAGCGGGTGGGGCAGCGCGCCGGCGCACGGACGGCACAGGGTCCGCCCGCCGAGGCTGCGCAACTGGTCGACCACGGCGAAGTGCGGGCCGAGGCGGCCCTGGATGGCGGAGGCGTCGGACAGCCGCCGCAGAAGGCCCCCGTAGGCGGCGTACGCCTCGATCACCCACTCGGCGGACCCGGCGACGAGTCCGGCGAGGAGGGCGGCCAGCGGCCGCCGGTTTCCCTGCGCCGAGGCGAGGGCGAGCAGCGGGAGGACGGCCCAGACGGCGTCCATGGGCCGTATCCAGGCCATCAGGGCCGCGCCGCCGAACAGTCCGTACAGGGCGGCGCGGTCGCGGTGGCCTCCGGCCGGGCGCCCTCCGCTGCGGGCGCGGGGACGGTCCCCGGTGCGGGAGCGGCCGTCCGCGGGGCCGTCGGCGCGGGCGCGCGGGAAGCAGCCGGCGCAGACGAGGGCGCCGATGGCCACCCAGTAGTTGGGCATGGCCTGCGGGCCGTAGAACACGGTCACCCACAGTGAGGCGAACAGGGTGCCGGCCAGGGCGAGGACCGGGGCGGGCAGGAGGGTGCGCCACACCCGCAGGGCGAGGTACAGGGCGAGGCCCGAGAGGACGGCGAGGTAGACGCGCAGCAGTGCGGTGGAGGACGACCAGGACGCGACGGGCGCCACCAGCAGGGAGACGCCGCGGGCGCGCGGGGCGCTGAAGAAGGCGGCCGGGGCGTGCGGGCTGACCTGGCTGACGTAGACGGACTCGTCCCAGCCGAGGCCCGTGCCGGGACGGACGAGGAGCAGTTGGGCCAGGGTGAAGGCGGCGGCCACCGCCGCGACGGGCAGGGCGTCGCGGCGGCCGGAGGCGCGGTCGGCGCCGGGCGCCGGTCCGGGGCGCCGGGTCCCGGCGAGTATGGCGTGCGTGCTGTCGGCCATCTCCACCCCTCCCCCTACGCACTGTAGGGTTTCTGACTCCCCACAGTCTGCGGGACGGACGCGGCAGCTGGGTGGAAGGTCGGGGAATCGTCGGAAAAGTATCTGCCAAAGGTCGGCGAACTCGGAAGGGACCAGCAGAAACGATGAAGCCGCGGAAAGCGGGGATTTCCGGGGCGAACCGGCCCGTGTCGCGGTGGTCCGCCGGCCGGGGCACCACCGGACCCCCGGAATCACTACGCGCTGTAAGGTTGAGGGCATGGCTGGTGGAGGGCCTCACGGCAGGACGGAACGGCGCAGCTCGGGCGAGCTGGAGAGCGAGGTCCTCGCGGCCCTGTGGTCGACGGAACGGCCCCTGACACCGGCCGAGATCCAGCTGGAGATCGGCGGCCTGGCGTACA
Organism: Streptomyces sp. NPDC093260; assembly: GCF_040683715.1. Taxonomy (NCBI): domain Bacteria; kingdom Bacillati; phylum Actinomycetota; class Actinomycetes; order Kitasatosporales; family Streptomycetaceae; genus Streptomyces; species Streptomyces sp. NPDC093260. Next base: position 6,322 of record NZ_JBFBEK010000015.1, on the reverse strand, counting down.
ACACCGTGCACACCATCCTCAAGCGGCTGTACGACAAGGGTTTGGTGCTGCGCGAGGTGGACGGCCGCCGGGGCGCGTACCGGCCGGCGAAGGACGCGGCCGAGCTGACCGCCCAGGCGATGCACGACGCCCTCGACCGCGGCCCCGACCCGATCGCCGTGCTGCGACGCTTCGTCACCGGCCTGAGCCCCGAGGAGGAACACGCCCTGCGGGAACTGCTGGCCCGGGGACCGGCGTAGCGGGCCGACCGGGGGCGGGCCGGTCCGGCCCGTTCCCCGCCCCCGGAGGCCCGTGGGCGGTTCAGCGGCGGTTCGGGCGGCGGTGCGGGGGCTGTTCGGGGGCCGGGCGGTGTTTCGGGGCGGGGACCGGGCGGGCCGCCGTGGGGGCGTCGGGGCTCAGCGGGAGCGCGTCGCCGTGGTGGCGCACCGTCAGCTCCGGTCCGGCCAGCAGCGTGTATGTCGCCGTCTGCTGGGTGATCTCCACCTTCAGCCGGCGGTCCCGGAACCGCAGCGAGAACGCCAGGCGGCTGAACTTCTCCGGCAGGCGCGGCGCGAACTCCAGCGCGTCGCCGGCCCGGCGAGTGCCGCCGAAGCCGGCCACCAGCGCCATCCAGGTACCCGCCAGCGAGGCGATGTGCAACCCGTCGCGGGTGTTGTGCTCCAGGTCCTCCAGGTCCATCAGGGCGGCCTCGGCCGCGTAGTCGTAGGCCAGGCGCAGATGGCCCGCCTGGGCGGCGATGACCGCCTGCACGCACGCCGACAGCGAGGAGTCCCGCACCGTCAGCGGCTCGTAGTAGGCGAAGTTGCGGGCGATGTGCTCCGCGTCGAACTCGGCGCCGCAGGTGTACATCGCCAGCACCAGGTCGGCCTGTTTGACCACCTGCTTGCGGTACAGGTCGAAGTAGGGGAAGTGCAGCATCAGCGGGTACTGGTCGGCGCGGGTGCCGGCGAAGTCCCAGCGCTGGTAGCGGGTGAAGCCCGCGTGCTGCTCGTGCACCCCCAGTTCGCTGTTGTACGGGATGTTCATCGCCTCGGCGGCGTCCCGCCAGGCGGCGCTCTCCTCGTCGTCGGCGCCGAGCCGTTCCGCCTCCTTCGGGTAGCGCTCGACCACGTCGGCCGCGGCCAGCAGGTTCGCCCGCGCCATCAGATTGGTGTACGTGTTGTCGTCGCAGATCGCGCTGTACTCGTCGGGGCCGGTGACGCCGTCGATGTGGAAGGTGCCGCGGTGGTCGTGGTGGCCCAGCGAGCGCCACAGCCGGGCCGTCTCCACCAGCAGTTCCATCCCGGTCTCGCGCTCGAACTCCTCGTCCCCGGTGGCCGCGACGTAGCGCACCACGGCGTGCGCGATGTCGGCGTTGACGTGGAAGGCGGCGGTGCCGGCCGGCCAGTACGCCGAGCCCTCCTGCCCCCCGATGGTCCGCCAGGGGAACGCGGCGCCGCGCAGCCCGAGCTGGGCCGCCCGCTCCCGGGCCGCGGGCAGCGTGTTCTGCCGCCAGCGCAGTGCCTCGGCCACGGCGTCCGGCGCGGTGTAGGTGAGCACCGGCAGCACGAACATCTCGGTGTCCCAGAAGGCGTGCCCGTCGTAGCCCGAGCCGGTCAGCCCCTTGGCGGGGATGGCCCGTTCCTCGGCGCGGGCGCCGGCCTGGAGCACATGGAAGAGCCCGAAGCGGACGGCCTGCTGGATCTGCTCGTCGCCGTCCACCTCCACGTCGGCGCACGCCCAGAAGTCGTCCAGGTACGCCTTCTGCTCCTTGACCAGTCCGGACCAGCCGCCGTGCGCGGCGGCGGCCAGGGCGGCGTCCACCTGGTCGCTCATGGCGGGCAGCGAGCGCGCCCCGGACCAGCCGTGCGCGACGATCTTCTCCACCCGCAGCGCCTGGCCCGGCTCCAGCACGGCGGCGACCGTCAGCCGGGCCAGGTCCGGGTGGCTCTCGCTGGTGGTCGTGGTCCGCTCGGGGCCGGAGACGACGTGGTCGGCGGCCACGGCCACCCGCAGTCCGCTGCGCCGGGTGCGGTGCACCAGCCGCAGCCGGTTGCCGGCGGCGAAGTCCTCCTCCGGCTCCAGCGGGGCCTCCAGCGCCAGCGCCGCTCGCGGGTCGCCGTCGGCGTCGGGGAGCTGCTCGTTGGCGACCAGTTCGGACTGGATGACCACGCGGGCCCGGCAGTCGACCGGCTCCACCTCGTAGGCGATCGCGCCGATGGAGCGCTGGGTGAGGGAGATCATGCGGGTGGCGCGCACCCGGATGCGGGTGCCGGCCGGCGAGCACCACTCGCAGGTCCGGGTCATCACGCCCCGGCGCAGGTCGAGGACGCGCTCGTGGGAGACGAGCCGACCGTAGCGCAGGTCGAAGGGCTCGTCGTCGACGAGCAGCCGCAGCACCTTGCCGTTGGTGATGTTGATGACCGTCTGGCCCGATTCGGGGTAGCCGTAGCCGGCCTCGGCGTAGGGCAGCGGGTGCATCTCGTAGACGCCGTTGAGGTAGGAGCCGGGCAGGCCGTGCGGCTCGCCCTCGTCCAGGTTGCCGCGCCAGCCGACGTGGCCGTTGGAGAGCGCGAAGACGGACTCGCTCTGGGCCAGCACGTCCAGGCTGAGCTCCGTCTCGCGGACGCTCCACGGCTCGACGGCGTAGGAACCGTGAGTGATCACGCGGCGCCTCCCGGTGCGGCGGTCAGGAGTTCGGCGAGGTCCTTGACGACGACGTCGGCGCCGTGCGCGTACAGCGCGTCGGTCTGCCCGACGCGGTCCACGCCGACGACGTAGCCGAAGTGGCCCGAGCGGCCCGCGTCCATGCCGGCCAGGGCGTCCTCGAAGACGGCGGCCTGCTTCGCCTCCACCCCGAGGTCGTGGGCGGCGGCGAGGAAGGTGTCCGGGTGCGGCTTGCCGGGCAGGCCGCGTTCGCGGGCGACCACGCCGTCGATCCGTACGTCGAACAGGTGCCCGGCGTCGATGGAGCGCAGTACGTCGAGGGTGTTGGCGCTGGAGGAGACGATCGCCGTCTTCAGCCCGGCCGCCCGGACCGCCTCGATGTAGCGCAGCGTGCCGTCGTAGGCCTCCACGCCCTCGGTGCGGATCTTCTCCAGGACGAGCTGGTTCTTGCGGTTGCCCAGGCCGTTGACCGTGGGCGCGTCCGGCGGGTCGTCTGGGCTGCCCTCGGGCAGTTCGATGCCGCGCGAGGCGAGGAAGGTGCGGACGCCGTCCGCGCGGGGCCGGCCGTCGACGTACTCGTCGTAGTCGGCGACCGAGTCGAAGGGGCGGTAGCCGGCGCCCTCCCGCTCGCGCAGGAACGCGTCGAACGTCTCCTTCCAGGCGGCCGCGTGCACCGCGGCCGTCTTGGTGACGACGCCGTCGAGGTCGAAGAGGCAGGCCAGGATTTCCGGGGGCAGACCGAGCTCTTTCATACAGGCACCCTTCCCCGCATCGCCGCGCTGACGAAGTGGCGCGCGCCACATCGACCGTGCCGCGCCCCGACATTCCGGCCAACGGGCGTCCGGGGCGCCCCGGACTCTGGTACGGCCGGGTGACACACTGGGCGCGTGCCGCTGACCTTCGCCGACCTCCTCGACCGCGCCCGTTCGCTGACCGGCGGGGGCCGCCGCGCGCTGCTGGGCATCGCGGGCGCCCCGGGCGCCGGGAAGTCCACGCTCGCCGAGCGGCTGGTGCGCGCGCTGAACGGCGCGGGCGAGCCGTGGGTCGCCCATGTGCCGATGGACGGCTTCCATCTGGCCGACGCCGAACTGGACCGCCTGGGCCGCCGGGACCGCAAGGGCGCGCCGGACACCTTCGACGCGGCGGGCTACGCGGCACTGCTGCGGCGGCTGCGCGAGGACTACGGCACGGCGGAGACGGTGTACGCGCCCGGTTTTGAGCGCGTCCTGGAGCAGCCCCTCGCCGGGGCCGTCCCGGTGCCACCGACGGCTCGGCTGGTGGTGACCGAGGGCAACTACCTGCTGCTGGACGAGGGCCCGTGGGCACGGGTGCGGGCCGAGCTGGACGAGGTGTGGTTCTGCGAGCCGGACGAGGCGGAGCGGGTGCGCCGTCTGGTCGCCCGGCACGAGGAGTTCGGCAAGGGCCGTGACGAGGCGGTCGCCTGGGTGCTGGGCACGGACCAGCGCAACGCGGACCTGGTGGCGTCGACCCGCGACCGCGCGGACCTGATCGTGCCGGACACCGCGGTGCCGCCCGCCCGTTGAACGCGGCCGGCACGGGCGCGCGCTGAACCACGACCGGCCGCGGACCGTACCGGTGGGCACGGCGGAGGGTCCGCCGGTACGACGCGTACGGCGGCGCGGCCCGGACGGCGGGCGCCGCGGGGCGGACGATGGCGAGCGAACAGCGAGCGGCCCGGACGGCGCCCGGGCCTCACGGCGCGGACGCGGCGGACACGGCTGAGGCGGCCGAGGCGGCGCCGCCCGGAGGGCCGTCCGGAGCGGCGATGGTCCGCGGAGGGCTTCGCGGGCCGGCGCGGACCGGCGCCGGGACGGCACGGCGCGACAGGGCGTGGTGGCGGCGGTGGCTCGTGCCGTGCGTCGCCGGGTTGCTGCTGGCGCAGATGGCCGTCGCGATGGTGACGGCGGCCAGGGAGCAGACCCCGACCATCGACGAGCCGGTGTACGTGGCCACGGCGGCGGTCTACCTGCGGGAGCACCGGCTCGCGTACAACCCCGAACACCCGCCGCTGGGCAAGCTGTTGATCGCGGCCGGGGTCGCCGTCGCCGGTCCGCGCCTGGACACCTCGTTCACCGGCGACCAAGGGGCGGTGGGGCGGCACCTGCTGTACGAGTCGGGCAACGATCCGTGGCGGCTGATGCTGTGGGCCCGGCTGCCGGTGATCGCGCTGACACTGCTGTTCGGGCTGGTGGTTCTCGCGTTCGCCCGTGACCTGGCCGGTCCGGCCGGCGGCCTGGTGGCCCTCGCCCTGTACGCCTTCTCCCCCGATCTGATCGCGCACGGCTCGCTGGCCACGCTGGACGTGCCCGCCGCGGGCTTCGTGCTGACCTCGGCGTGGCTGCTGTGGCGGGCGCGACGGCGGCCGGGACCGTGCGTCCCCCTGGCCGGGGCGGCGCTGGGGGCGGCGGTGGCCACGAAGATGAACGCGCTCCCGGCCGTGCCGGTGCTGCTGGCGCTCACCGCGGTCGCGGTGTGGCCCGCGCGGGGCGACCGGCCGCCGCGGGACGGACTCGGCCGCCGCGCCGCCAGGATCCGGGTCGCGGCCGCCGCCGGGTGGGCCGCCGTCGCGGCGGCGGCCATGGTGGCCGTCGTCTGGGCCTCCTACCTGGCGGTCGACCCACGGCTGCGCAGGCCGTACGCCGGCCCGGTGCCCGCCGTGCACGGGGTGCGCGCGGCACTGGTCGAGCTGATGCCGTTCCCGGGGGCGTACCGGGACGGGATGCGCGTCCAGTTCGGGCTGGAGGGACGGCCGTGGCAGGGCTTCCTGTTCGGGCACGTGTACACCGGGGCGCGCTGGTACTACCTGCCGGCCGCGCTGCTGGTGAAGACCCCCCTCGGGATGCTCGCGCTGTGGGCCGCGGGCGCCGCCGTCCTGCTGGCGGCGCGGCGGCTGCGGCGCGCGGCGCCCTACGTGCTCGCGCCGCCGGCGGTCCTGCTGGCGGCGGCCATGCACTCCTCGCGCGACTTCGGCACCCGGTACGCGCTGTTCCTGCCGATGTTCCTGGCCGTCGCCGCGGCGGCCGCCGTGACGGCGCGCCGCGCGCGGGGCGCCCTCGCGGCGGCCGGAGTGCTGACGGCCTTCGTCGCGATCAGCTCCGTCCGGACGTACCCGTTCTACCTGCCGTACGCCAACGAGGCGTTCGGCGGCCCGGCCCGCACCCGTCTGCTGCTGCACGACTCCAACGTGGACTGGGGCCAGGACCTGGGCCGGCTGGCCGGCCGGCTGCGCTCGCGGTACCCGGACGAGCGGGTGTGGCTGGTCTACAAGGGCAGCGGCGTGCCGTCGTTCTACGGCGTCCACGCCGCCGATCCGCGCGCGGCACCGCCCGCGGACGTGCACGGGCTGCTGGCCGTGTCGGACTCGGCCGCCGCCAAGGCGACGGGGCGGCTGGCCGAGCTGATCGCGTCGAGCCGCGCGGTGGACGAGGTCGGGCACTCGATCACGCTCTACCGGCGCTGACCGCGCCGACCGTCATGAGCGCGCTCGCGAGCACGCCGGGGAGCGGTCGCGCCGGGGACAGGGGCATCCAGGTGCTGTGGCCGGGAGGGTCCACCGGCTCGTGACTACCGCCAGGCCCCCCCACACCAACACCCACGACCCACGAAAAGCACAGGGGCCGGCGCCCCGAAACCCGCGGGTGCAGGCCCACGAACC